>JAQBWJ010000057.1 GCA_027625215.1 Candidatus Poribacteria bacterium | reverse complement strand
TCACCCTGAGGATCAATCGTGGAACGCGCCCATCGCGCGGGCGGAGAAGCGGGGTTATACGGAGATCGCGGAACTGTTGCGTCGGCACGAGACGCACGGGTAAGGGGTTGGGGTAGGACGGTCATCGAAGCGAAATGATATGCAAGCCGTCGAGTCGACCGAAGTGGCGGACGTTGTTTGTCAGGAGCGTCAAACCGTGACGCAAGCAGGTTGCTCCGATCAACAGGTCGAGCCGTTCGATCTGTTGCCCGGCGCGCTTGAGTCGAGCCCGCTCCCGACCGAACCAACGACATGTTTCTTCGTCCAACGGCAGCACGGAAACACGTTCAAGAAATCCCTGAAGCTCTCGTTCCGCTTGTGTTGGATCGGACGAAAACGAGATGCCGACATAAAGCTCGGCGAGCGTTACGACGCTCATTCCAAGCCCTTCCGAGGACAGCTCATGGAGACGCTCAACGCAAACAGGGTCGCCGCGCAGGTAGTCAACCGCCCAATCCGTTTCCACCAGATACTTCACAGTTCGACATCCGGGCGGGTGTCGAGGGAGCGTTCTTCATAGGTCTCTTCGAGAAAGGCGTCCCAATCGTAGAGTCCCTTCCAGCCGCCTGCGGCTGCGTGAAAGCGTCGTGTTTTCTCATACTCCGAAACATCGTCTGCCGTCTCGACGCGAACGGTCACTTCGGCGTCCTCGGGCAGGTTGATCTTCTCCGAAGGTGTCAGTACGCCGTTTTTGTAGGTCGCTTTGAACGTGATGACCGTCATGGCATGTTCCCTCGTCGTCGGTTGCGCTCGCCGTTCCCCTCGCTATCGTAGCGTATTTTCGATGTTTGTCAAATCACGACGGATTCGGAACGGCGACGGCGATCAACGCACTTTGAACGCGCCCCACGTCGCCGTGAGTTTGCCCGCTGGCGACACGTCCGTTGTTCCCTCGTTTCGCATCACGTCGCGGATTTCATCGGGGTTCAACACACGGGTATACAGTCGGAGCTCATCTATGGCGATGGGATGGTCGTCGTTCGTATCCAGTCGTATCTTAATCCATCGCGGCGGCTTCCCCCAATCGCCGATCAGCGAGCCATCGACGTCCGATCGCAGGACTTCGTCACCATTGATGTAGGCGTATGCGGTCGCTTCGTCCGGATGGTACACCGCCGCAAAATGGTTCCATTCGGTCGTTGGTGGGATCGTCTTCGACCCGGAAAGCCACGCCCATTGAACACCATCCGGCTGTCTGGCGATCCAGCCGAACGAGAGATGGTCGGGCGTACTGAGAATGTTCAATTGAGCGAACCCCGCTATGGTGTTGTCCATGATGATAATGGGGTGCAACGTACCTTCGTTGCCGCTCATGCGCGCCCAAACCGAGATCGTCAATCCCTCGCCTTCCGCGTAGATCGGCGCGCCGTCGGTAATGACAACTCCGGGCCCGCGACCTTGAACCGCCTGTCCGTTCTTGGACGGCACAAGCGTGAGCACCGACGTGTAGAAAAAAACGTCGAAACCGTTCGGCGATTGATCCCGAAACCAGTACCGCGCGTGTCCCGGTTCTTTTTCGAGGGACTCGAAGTCGAGGTGCAGTTGGAGAGAGGGGTCTGCGGCAGCGAAGGCGGACGTTAACGCGCCGCTCAGGAACAGGGTCGCGCCGAACGTCGAAAGGGTTGTGCGGAACATCGCGATAGCGCCTCCCCGTATCTGCCGTGAATCAGCGATTTTGTCGAGAAATTGCGCTTGTTGTGTTGAGGTTACGGAATCGGATACGGGCGATGCAAGGCGGGGGACATTCCACCGTGTTATTCGACGGAGAGGATTCGCAGACCCTCGATGCGCTCGAAATGCCGTCGGTTGTTCGTACACAACGTCAGATTATGGCGGAGACACGCTGAGGCGATGAGCAGGTCAAAGTTCTCGATAAGTTGCCCTTCTCTCGTTAGGCGACTCTTCATCCTGTCCGAAGATGTGACACGTATCGAGATCGACATCGAGAACCGTGACGAGTCGCAAGACATCGCGCAGTCGTTCCGCGTTGCGGAGAGGGTTGCGGCTGAGAGAAACGCCAACAGACAATTCGGCGACGGAAATGATGCTGACAGCGAACCCTTGAGGCAACAGTTCTTGGACGCGGTGAACCGTACTCTCGCTCCCGCGCAGGTAGTTGACGAGCCAATCCGTATCGAGCCAGAAACGACGGATTCACAGAACCACGTCCGGGCGTGTGTTGAGCGAGCGGTCACGATAGGTGCGTTCAAGAAACTCATCCCAGTCGTACTCGTCCGCCCAAGTCCCGGCAGACTCCAAGAATCGACGGCGTTTGTCGGCATCCGTAAGTGTGTCGGGCACGTCGATCCGCACGATGACTTCTGCCCCGTCGGGCAGATCAACTGGCTCGATGAGCGCGAGCGTGCCGTTGTGATAGGTCGCGCGTATGGATTTTTCTGCCATGATTTGTTCCCATTTCGCGTGATGTCCGTCACGATCATTGTACCCGATACGGTAGCGCAGCGACCTTGTCCATAGCGACAGCTGCCGTTTCGCGTTCAAGATGACCTGTAGCGCGCCGCGATGCAAGCGGTGAAACGGAGCCGTCCCGATTGATTCAAACGACGGCTCAATCGCGCCCGAACACGTCGTTATTCCGCCTGCGCGCCATGATAGGCAATCGCGTACGCCCGCCGCTGCCGTCCCGCCCGATTGGGGTTCGACCGATGCCAGCAGTGCTTCCCGAACAACACGCATCCGCCCGCCTTGACCGGCTCCGCCCGTTCCTTCGTGAAGTCCACTGTCTCAAGAGGGATGCGTAGCCGTTGGAACGCTTTGCCCGTCACGCCGGAGTGAAGCGTCGGCTCGTCGTAGTACGCCTCGTGGTCGACCAACCCGTCGCGTTGCGATCCGGGCATGAAGATGAGCGCGCCGTTGTCCTCGTCGGCGTCGTCCAGCGCGATCCACAGGTTGATTGTCCGCGCGCCGGAGTTGCGCCAGTAGTAACCGTCCTGATGAAAATGGGTCGTGACGCCCGCCTCCGGGTTCTTGACGATCACTTGGTCGGTGAACAGTTGGGCGTCCTCGCCGATCAGTCCGCGCATCACGGCGACGAGGTTCGGGTGTTGGGCGATGCGCGCGAACGCCTCGTCGTGGAGCATCGGGCGTTGGATGCCTTCGGGGATCGGGAGTCCGTTCGCCGTGCGGTACTTCTGCGGGTCGAGCGTTTGGTACGATTCGGGCGGAAACGCCTCCGCCCCCGACAGCAGCGCGTCGAGTCGGCGGCGAAGCGGTTCGAGATCGTCGGACGGGATAAACGGGTCGAGGCGCAGATAGCCGTCTTGTTGGAATCGCGCCTTCTGATCGGGGGTGAGAGCGAACGCCATTGTTGCCGCCTCCGAACGTCGTGGGGGGTTTCGGTTGAGTGGATTACATGCGGTCGGACGGATCGGTGGTATCATACGGTGGAAGGGAGGACGACATGAAGCGGATCAACCTTGAACTGAACTTGCCGGACGACCTCGCTCAACGGGCGGAAGACGAAGGACTCTTGACGGCAGCCGCTTTTGAAGCGTTTCTTGAAGAAGAGACTCGTCGGCGGGCGCTGGATCGGTTTTTGTCGGCAGCGGAACGGCTGAAAGCACTTGGCGATGTGCCGATGACTCAGGAAGAAGTTCAGGCAGAAATTGATGCGGACCGTGCCGAACAGCGTCAACGTCGTGAAAGTCGTTGTTGACACCAATATCGTTGTGTCCGGCTACTTGTGGACGGGCGCACCACATCAAGTTATCGAACTTCGCCGCACCAATCAGATTGTCCTGTACACAAGCGGAGTTCTGATGGCTGAACTTCTGCGCGTAATGCGTCGCGATAAGTTCATGGAACGGCTAGACAAGATCGCGATGACGATTGATCGGGTCGTTGCCGACTATCAAAAGATCACACGTAACGTTACACCTGCCGTTATTCCACCGACCATCCTCGCCGACCCAACCGACGCCGCCGTTCTCGCCTGCGCGAAAGCCGCCAACGCCGATTTCATCGTAACAGGCGACCCTCACCTTCTCGCGTTCGGCAGTTACGGAGACGCGGTGATTCTCGAAGCACGCACGTTGCTTGACCGACTGACGAACAACCCTACCTAACCGTCCGATCCGACTTGCCACCACGCCGCGTACCCCCGCACAATACCGCCCAACAACCGCGATAAGGGAGGACACCCGCGATGCGCGAAGACTGCCTCAACTACCGACTGACCGACAAAGAACGCCGACAGTTCGACGAAGAAGGTTTCCTGATCGTTCGGGACGTGATGACCGCCGACCAACTCGCGCGATTTGAAGCGCTCGCCGACCGCATCGACGCCGAAGACCGCATCTCGCAGGGCATCGATCAACACGCCCTCTGCTCCGTGCGCGACTTCATCGGCAGAGACGCCGCCTTCCTCGAACTGCTCGAACACCCCAAGACGTTCGCAAAAGTGTTCGAGATACTCGGCTGGAACATCCAACTGTACCACTCGCACCTGAACGTGACGCCGCCCGTCCCGCCGGAACTGCGACCGGAGAAGACCCGGATGCGCTGGCATCAGGACAGCGACCGAGTCAACCGCGAGTTGGAGGGCGATCCGAAGCCGCGCGTGTCGCTGAAAGTCGCGTACTTCCTCACCGACACGACCGAGATCGGGCGCGCCAACTTCTACGTCATCCCCGGATCGCACCTGCTCAACAAGATCACCTTCCCCGACGACCCGAAGGCGGACCCGCCCGACGCCCTGCCGATTCAAGTGAAGGCGGGAGACGCGGTGTTCTTCGACCGCCGACTGTGGCACACGGCGAGTCCCAACTCGACCGACGCCCCGCGCAAGGTGTTGTTCTACGGATACAGTTATCGTTGGCTGCGTCCGCGCGACAACATGACCGTCGAGCAGTACTACGATCAGGTGGACGCGATCACGCGGCAGATATTGGGTCACAGTCCGACGGGCGGGTACGGATACTCGTCCCCGACGCCCGAAGACGTGCCGCTGCGCGAGTGGATTCGCCAACATTGCGGCGAAGATGCGGTCGCGCGATAGAGTCATGTCCCCTCTTAATTCACGGCGCATCCGTCGGATTCGGCGGATGAAAAAAGGGGATTCTCATAAATGAAGGAGAAGACGATGAAGGCTCGATGGATCATGTGTGGAACGTTCGCGCTCGCGGTGTTGATCGGTGGGACGGCGAGGGCTGCCGTCGATCCGAAGGTGGTCGTCGGCGCGTGGTTGCTGGACGACGATGACGGCGTGGAGGTTGTCGACAGTTCGCCGAACGGGTTCGACGGCACGCTGACGGGCGGCGACTGGGTCGATGGCGTCTACGGCGGGGCGATTGAGTTCGTGAAAGGCGATACGGTCAAGATTCCCCTTCCCGCCAACACGGTCGCCAACAAACTCACCGTGATGATGTGGGTGCGCTTCACCGACCGCGCGGGGCAGCAGAACTACTTTTCGATCTGGGACGGCGGCGACAAACGCATCGTGCCGTACAAAACGGACGCGAACGCCATCCACTTCTGGACCAATACGTGGAACCTCTTCAGCGGCTTCACCGCGCCGGACGACGAGTGGTTTCACGTTGCGAATGTCTACGACGGCAGCGTCGCCCGCATCTACATCGACGGCAAACTGCTGATGGGCGATCAGGCGGCGCCGGGCATGTCGCTCGGAGCGGGCGAACAGAACATCTGGCTGGCGACCGACAAAGGCTCCGGGTTCTTCTCGGCGGTGATGCTGGACGACGTGCTCGTGCTGAACGACGTCATCGACGCGGACGACGTGACGCAGGCGAAAGAGCAGGGCATCGAGTACGTGCTTGGCTTGAAGCCCGTCGAATCGAAGGGCAAAGCCGCCGTGACGTGGGGTCGGCTGAAACGTTAGGCTACGACGGGTGCGTACGGCGACTCATCGCCGCTGCGCGAGTGGACTCGGCAGCGTTGCGGCGAGGACGCCGTCGCCCGGTAGCCCCGTCGTTCCCCCACATAGCGATGTTCGGCTCGACAGAGTACGGCGTCACCGATTGTCCGCCGTGAGGTTCAATACATCATGGTTCAGTCTAAGGCAGCCGTTATCCGTCTCGTCTGTGCACAACTCGTCGCCGGCGCCGGTGCCATAGCGCTCTTGTTCGGCGACCTTGCGTCACGAACGGCACAACGCGGCAATGTTACGGTCGAAACGTCGTTCTGGTCGAACGGCTTGTTTGGTGTTGCTGAAGGGATTCCGTCGGCGGGGTGGATTTTCCTGTATGTGACCGTGACAATGATGATCACGATGAGGCTCTGGCACATGCTTCGGGAGACGTTGAGCCATTCATTTGAAAACCCCGTGTGGCGTCTCTGGGAAATCCTGCGGTTGCACAAGGTTCCTTACGACGGTTTGATAACCGCAGGCGTCGTTGGACTCCTGATCACGCCGATATGGGGGTGCGCCTACCTCGTCGCATGGGGGACGCCTATTGGCTGGTGGTGGGCTGGTTGGGCTGCTCACTCCGCGTTGTCTTCGTTGGAATCGGGAGTCGTCGCGTCTCTCGCAATGATGACGTCACACTTTTTGCGAGCGACAAACCAACGTGAAAGCCTTTGAGCCGGATTCCTATTGAGGGCGACAGTATTGGAATCGGGAAACGCGATCTTCACAGGGTATGTCAAACGGAATCTCCGACGACGTTGGTAGGCTCAACCGACGGCTGCCATGCGTGCGACTCCACCCCCAATCGTTCGCACAGCTTTTTCACCCCTCCCAACTTCGGCGCGAGGTCCAACGCGCGCATCAACGCCTCCCGCGCGACGGCGGGCTGCTCGTCCGCCCACCGCTCGGCGAGCGTTTTATAGTACCCGGCGCGTTCACGGCGGGTTGTCCCTAACGCGAAGACGGCGCGCATCCCGTTGTCGAACGAGCCGTCCCACGTCCCGTTCTCAATTCCAACGGCGATCTGTCGTTGAAACCGCTCGAAGTAGAGCCGCTTCAGCCTGTCCACGATCTCCTCCGTGAACTCGCGGAAGTAGGGGCGACGCCGTTCCCGTTCCAACGACAACTCGTAGAGCGTCACCGCGTCCTCAAACCGCGAGGTGTTCTCGAACGCCTCGGCGAGCAGGAATTCGCAGTCGCGCGCCTCGTTGTATTTCAGGTAGAAGGGCAGGTTGAGATCGTCGAGGCGTCGGTTGGTTTTGACGAGGAACCGCTCGAAGGCGTCCAACGCGGGCTGCGGCTGTTCCGACAGCAACAGGTCGAGCACTTGGTAGCAGATGTCCTGCGGGTTTTCGGGGCGATAGGTGCGCTGTTTCGGACGCGCGTGTCGGTCGTAGATCAGCCGCTCGTGCGGATCGCTGAGAACTTCGTACGCCAGCAACAACCGCTCGAACGCGACGCGCGCGGCGTCTTCGTTGCCGGGATTCTTGTCGGGGTGGTATTTCAGCGCGAGTCGACGGTACGCCTGACGAATGATCGTCAGCGAAGCGTCGGGTTCCACCTGTAAGATCGCGTAATAGTCTTCCGTGTGGCGTCGTGCGTTCACCCGCGATCCGCCTTCGCCACCCGGTTTTGCAACGTCTCTTTCCAGTTCGGCGCGAGCGCTTCCACGCGAATCGCCCGGCGCGCCGTCTCGATGTCCTCCGGCTCCAACGTGCGGACGCGGCACACGTCCCATACCGTGACTTCGTTCGGGTCGCGGTGAACGACCTCGATCCCATCGCCTGCCCCGATTTCGCCCTCCGTCAGCACGCGCAGGTAGAACCCGACCCGCCCGCTCGCCAAAAACTTGTCGGGGAACGACGGGTCGCCCATCTTCAACCCCAACTTGAGGCACGGCACGCGCGGATGCGTCACCTCGACGGTCGTCTCGCCGATGCGGATTCGGTCGCCGATGCACACCTCGTCGTCCAACAACCCCTCGACGGTGAGGTTTTCGCCGAACTGACCGTACGCGAAGTCGTCGCGGTTCAGTTCACGCTTCCAGTGGTCGTAGTGGGCGATGTCGTAGACGTAGGCGGCGCGGTAGGGTCCGCCATGCACGCGCAAGTCCGCTTGCCCGTCGCCGTCGATGCCCGTTGTCCGCAGTATCACCCTGCCCGACACGGGGGTTTTGAAGATGCCCGTGCGGATCGTCTCGTCGCCGTTCGGGACGGACTTCGGCAGCGATACGTTGACGGAATGCAGTTTCACCGCGCGGCTCTCTCCCCGATGGCGATTGGACAGAAATGATTGTGGGTGATCGCGTTCAAGGCGCGAACGAAGCGTTCCTCGAACGGAGGCGCATGTCGCAAGGGTTCCACAGAGGACGGTGGAAGGTCAAGGACTGCCGAAGGGTAAGTTCGGCGGTCGTCCGCCGGGACCTTGCTTGCGGAAGGCGTCGCGCAACCGCTTGAAGCGTCGGACGAAGATGACGATTAACCCCAACGCCGCGCCGATCAGGATGAACTCGTAGTACGGCGGCATC
>JAQBWJ010000056.1 GCA_027625215.1 Candidatus Poribacteria bacterium | reverse complement strand
TGCTCTTCCGTGACCATCGCGCCGTGCAGGTCGAGCAGCACGCCCTCGAAATCGCCCGCGTCCCGGAACCGTTCGAGGATCGCGTTCTTGATGAAGCCGTAAGTCTCGGCGGTGATGACGCCGCTCGGTTGGGCGAAGGTCGTCAGGACAGGCTCCAACTCGATGCCGCAACGTTCCGCCGCGTCGAGGAAGCCGCCGTGTATCGTGCGTGTCCCCGTCGTGCGGCGACGCACCGACTCCGGCGAACCGAGATCGTCGTCCGGCGCGCCGCGTTGGAAGTCCGCCAGCGTCGTCGGGGTGATCGAAAACGTGTTCGTTTCATGACCGAACTGCGCGGAGACGACGCGATGAGTTGCCATTTGTCTTGAGGTTGCCTCTTTTGCCTGATGTGGTTAAAACGCTCCGGCGTGGCGTCTCGCCATCGGATCGCCCGCCGCGCGGAGCGTCCCGGACGCATCGCGCAGGATGATCGACGGGGCGGAGATGGGACCCCGCGTCGTGGTGATCTCGTGTCCGCGCGCTCGCAAGGCGGTCACGACATCCTCCGGCACGGCTTCGTTGACGTGAAGGTTGCCGAGAGCAACGTAGGCGTCGGGGCGGTACGTGTGCGGTTTGAACGAGTCTTCGTGATGGCGCGTGCAGAATCGCGGCGCCGTGACCGCCGCCTCCGGCGTCATCCCGAAGTCGATCACGTTCAGCAGCACGTTCAACCCGGTCTGGTCTTGCATGTCGCCGCCCGCGACGCTCATCGCCATGAAGGGGCGACCGTCGCGCAGGACGAGCGTGGGAGTGAGCGTCACGCGCGGACGTTTGCCCGCTTCGACGCGGTTCGGGTGTCCCGGCATCGTGTTCATGCTGCGGACGCGGTTGCCGTGCGCGACGCCCGTTCTACCGCCGCCGGAGGGCATGTTCGCGCTTGGCGTCGCCGCGACGACGTTGCCCCACTTGTCCCAAACGCAGCAGGTCGTCGTGCCGCCCGGCGTCGGGTCGATCACGCTGCGACCCAACAACGCTTTCATCCCGACGGGATCGCCGGGGCGAACGTCGTGCGATGCCGAACCCATGTCGATCAGCGGACGACGGAGCGCGGTGTACTCGTCGGAGAGCAGCGCGTCCATCGGAATGTCGGAGAACGCGGGGTCGCCGTAATGGGTGTCCCTATCCGCGAAGGCGAGTTTCAACGCCTCCGTCGTCAGATGCACCGTGTCGGGCGACAGGTGGCGCATCGCGGCAACATCGAACCCCTCCAACAGACGGAGCGCTTGAAGGAGGGCGGGTCCCTGCGTCCACGTCGGGCATTTGACGACGGTGTACCCGCGATAGTCCGCCACGACGGGCTGCTCGACGCGGACGACGAACGACTCCAGGTCGCGCTTGCGGAGAAGTCCGCCCGCCTCGCGGTACCAAGCGTCCAGATCATCCGCGATGTCGCCCCGATAGAAACGGTCGTACGCCGCTTGTAGCCCGTCTTCGCGGGAACCGGACGCGCCGCGTTCCGCCTCGACCATCTTTCCGAACGTCGCGGCGAGATCGGCGTGCCAACCCAATTTGTTCGATGCCAACAAGCGCAGCGCGGGCGCGACGACCTGCTCGAACGTCATGGAGCCGCGTCGTTGGAGGAGCGTCAGGCAGAGAGCGACCGCGCCGGGCGACAACGCCGCCTTCACGTCGCCGTGATAGGGGATGCCGTGTTCGTAGTACCACGCGATGGCGTCCGGGTCGTTCGGAGCCGTGCCGACGCCGCTGACCGCTTCGACGTTGCCCGTCGTCGCGTCATAAAAAAGCAAGGGGACTTCTCCCCCGATGGCGAAGCGTCCGAAGTCCGTCACACTGAGGGCGAGTATCGTGGCGGCGGCGCCGTCGGCGGCGTTTCCTCCCTGACGGAGGATGCTCAACCCCGCTTCGACAGAGCCCGGCTCCCCCGCCGACACGGCGCCTTCGCGCCCTTTGGCGTTCCACTCCATGTCACAACCTTTCAAAAACAAACTGACGTCGCAAAACGTCCGTTGACGCCAATATAATCGCTTTCGGCGACGATGAAAAGGTGACGGCGCATCGGGAAAAATGGAACGTGAGTCATCGCGCGATCCGTACATGAAATCTCCCGACGACTTGAATGAAGCCGCCGGGAGAGTTCGTGTACGGTGTCGAATCGGGAAGGGGGCGCGTTACTTCTTCAAGTTCGCCCACGTCACCGCGACTTTGCCTTGCGCTTCGACGGCTGTCGCCGCGCCGATGGCGACCATCACGCCGTTGTTCATCACGTTCTGAACGTCGGCTTGGGTGAGCGCGGTCTTGAAGTAGGCGACTTCATCAATCGTCCCGATGACGGGGTTCCCGCCGGTCGTGCGACCCGCGATAAGTCCCGTCGCGTTGATCGGAGGATCGCCCAGCGCGAACTGTTGGGTGAAGAACTCTTGACCGTTGACGTAGGCGGTTGTCACGCCCGTCGTGTTGTTCACGACGCCCGCGACGTGCACCCATTCGCCGACGTTGAAGACGGTGGGAGCGGCGATACCGCGACCCCATGTGCCGTCAACGTTGACCGTCCCCATGTGGACGCAACGGTGAGGCGCGCCCGCCGCGCACCATGTCGAGAAGTAGTACAGACGGTCGGTGACGCCGCTGAGTCCCGCCGTCACGAAGCCGAACTGCGCTTCGTTTTGGAGCGCGTCGAACTGCACCCACATCGTTTGGGAAATTGTCGACTTGTTGAACCCGGCGGCGGTCGGCGAAACGACGCCCGCCGTGCCGTCCAAATGCAACCCGCCGCCGAATTTGCCCGCCGTCCATGTGCCGCCCGTGGCGACCGCGCCGTTGTTGCCATTGCTCGAGGCGTCGGCAACCGCCGTGCCGGAGCCGTCTTCCATCAACCAGATCGCCACCGCGTCATTGGCGGTCAATGCGGCGGCTTGGAACACCGGAGCCGTCACCAGCCCGGTCAGTGTGAGAGCAAGAATCGCGTAACGCATGATGCGTTCCTCCCTATGCCTTTATCGGCGTGTTTTGACATGCGCCCATGTCGTTGCCACTTTGCTCGTCGGATCGACGGCAAGCGTCTGCGCGAGCCCGTCTTCCATGAGGCTCACCACTTCGTCCTCAGTCAGGGCGACGTTGAAGTAGGCGACTTCGTCGATGATGCCGTTCAGTTGGTTGCTGCCCGTTGCGTTGGATCCGGCAACGAGGAAGGTCGCGTCCTTCGGGGTGTCGCCGGCGCCGAACGTCTGCGTGAAGACCATCTTGCCGTCGACGTAGACATCCTGCTTGCCCGTCTCGTTGTTGATGACGCCCGCGACGTGATACCAGGTCTTCTCATCGAACATCTTGCCTGTCACGAGACCGCGACCCCAACCGCCCGCGAGGTCGATGGTGCCCATGTGGATACAGTTGTGGGGCGGTCCCGCCGCGCACCACGTCGAGTAATAGAAGAGTCGGTCGGTGACGCCGCCGCCGCCGCCCGCGCTGATGAACCCGAACTGGTTTTCGTTCGCCAAACTCGTCGAGTTGAACCACATCGACTGGGACATGTACGTCGGGCTATAGCCGTTCGCCGTCGTCGTTTGCAGGTGCATTCCGGCGGCGAGTTCCAAGCCGCCTCCGAAGTTCCCTGCGACCCACTTGGCGTTCCCGACAACGGTCGCGTCGTTGCCGAACTCGCTGCCGTCGGGAGCGATCGCGCCGGTGTCTTCGTCAAGATTCCAATAGGCGATGACCGTCTCCTCCGACACCTGACCGTGCGCGGCGATCACAAACATCGCCATCAGCGCGAACATACTCAATCGCGCGTACACTCGCATCGCATACCTCCCTTATCGCCTTGCTGGGCGACTAGGATGCCTTTACGGTCGCGCGCGTGGGCGCGATGGACCGGAGACATCGGTGCGTTATCCGTCCAGCCTCTCCTCATTAAGAAGCCGTTGCAGGCATTGTAACGAACAGTGCCGTACAACCTCAAGATGGATTCAAACGGTTTTTGTTAGCGGTACCTGATTATTTCGGCGTTTGGCGTACGTGCAGGACGCGATTCGACGCGACCGACTCGATTCGCTGCGCCGTCCCGTCGAGCCAGCGCACCTCCACAAGATCAACCGTCTCCGCCGCGCCCACGCCGAAATGAAGGCGCATGTCGCTGTGGGAGGGGTAACTGCCGCCGCTCTTCACTTCGCGGATTTGCGATTTGCCGCCGACCTCCACGCGGACGCGCGCGCCGACGGCGTCCCGATTGTCGGCGACCCCTTCCAACGCGACGATCAACCAGTTGCCGACGCGCTCGGAGTCGTTGCGGAGCAGTTGGGCAGGCTGGTTCGAGTTCGTGATGAGCAGGTCGAGATCGCCGTCGTTGTCGTAATCGCCGAGCGCGATGCCTCTGGAGGAACGCGGCGCGGCGAAGTCGTCGCCGACTTGGTTCGACACGTCCGAAAACGTCTCATCGCCCCGATTGAGAAACAGTTGGTTCGACTGGTCGTAGGACGAATTCGGCTTCGCGTCGCGGATGTTCTCGTCGATGTGTCCGTTCACGACGAGGAAGTCGAGGTAGCCGTCCTGATCGAAGTCGCCGAACTCCGCGCCCCACGCCAGATAGGGCAGCGACTTTTCGCCGAGACCGGACGAGTACGTTTCATCGGCAAAGAACCCGCCGCCGACGTTTCGGTACAAGTTGTTCGGCTCGTCCTCGAAGTTCGTCAGGGCGAAGTCGAACGCGCCGTCGTTGTCCACATCGCCCGCGACAACCGCCATGCTGCTCTGGACGCGCCCCATCTCGTCCAGCGCGACGCCGCTCATCAGCGCGACCTCCTCGAACGCGCCGCTGCCGTTGTTGCGCCAGAGCATGTTCGCGGTGCGGTCGTTGGCGACGTAGAGGTCTGGATCGCCGTCGTTGTCATAGTCGCACCAGATGACGCCCATGCCCTTGCCTGCCAGACTGTACAGCCCGGATTCGTGGGTGATGTCAGTGAACGTGCCGTCGCCGTTGTTGCGGTAATAAACGTTCGGTTGCCCCTGAAATACATCGGGCGAACAGTGCATCCGCACGCCGAGACGCAGACATTCGGGGTTCTCGTCCGTGTTGAACTCGACGTAGTTCGCCACGAACAGGTCGAGATCGCCGTCGCGGTCGGGGTCGGCGAAGGCGGCAGCGGCAGCCCAACGGGTGTCGCCGACGCCGGATTGAGCCGTGATGTCGGTGAATGTCCCATCGCCGTTGTTGCGGTAGAGGACGTTCGCGCCATAGTTCGCCACGTAGAGGTCTTGCCAGCCGTCGTTGTCGAAATCGGCGACGGCGCAACTGAAGCCGTACCCCGTGTCGCCGACACCCGCTTGAGCCGTGACATCGGTGAATGTCCCGTCGCCGTTGTTGCGATAGAGCGCGTTGGTCGGCGGGGTGTCGGATTTCATGCCGGGCAAGTCCGCGCCGTTCACGAAGTAGATGTCGAGGTTGCCGTCGCGGTCGTAGTCGAACCACGCCGCGCCCGCGCCAAGCGTTTCAAGGTAGAACTTCTGTCCGCTGCGCCCGTCGGTGGGGGTGAAGCGGATGCCCGCGTTGTCCGTCGCGTCGGTAAATCGCACGTCCGATTTCACGCTAAGGACGAAACCGCACGCCATCGCCAAAGACAGGAGCAACACTCGCCGAACGCGAAGACGACGCTGATGAGAGGTAAGCATGTCCTCTCTCCCTTGATGGAAAAGGGAGGTGGTCAATCCGAAGTCGCTCATTGTCCCGCCTCCTGCCGCGCTTGGCGGATCGATTGGAGCCCGTCTCGATAAACGGCGTTGTCGGGCGCGAACTCCAACGCCTTGGTGATCGCCGCTTCCGACTGCGCGAAGTCGCCGCGAAGGTACTGCAACCACGACAGCGTATTCCAGTATGCCGCCGACTTCGGGTACAACGCCAACGCGCGACCCACCTGTTCCACCGCCAGATCGAGGTTCCTCCGCTGCAACCCGTAGACGTACGCCAATCGCTCGTGGGCGTCGGCGAATTCCGGTTTGAGGGCGATTGTGCGCTCGAACGCTTGCGCCGCTTTGTCGAGTTCGTTTTGTTCGGCGAAGATGCGTCCCAAGAGAAAATGCGCTTCGGCGAAGTCGGGGTTCAGATCGAGCGCGGCGCGAAAACGGCGAATCGCGTCCTCGATCCGTCCCTCCTGCACCGCGATATAGCCGAGATTGAACACCAGTCCGACCCGTTCGGGGTACAGTTTCAACGCCGCTTCGTAATGTGCCGTCGCGGTGGGATAGTCGCGTCGGCGCATCGCCAAGTCTGCCAACCCCTGATGCGCTTCCGCCGGACTCATCGAGCCGCCTTCCTCCGTCAACTCAAGCAGCGTTTGGTATGCCGCTTCCGCCTGAACGACCTCCCCGAACCGGGCGTGGAGTTGTCCGACGGCGAGCCACGCTTCGGAAAAATCGTGTTTCAGATCGACGGCGGAGCGGTAGGCGTTCAACGCTTCGCGCAGCGTCGTCTCGTTCTCGGTCGATTCCGCCTGTTTCCGCAACACGAACGCGAGCGCGGCGCGCGTTTCGCCCTTCTCCGGCGCCATATCGACCGCCTCGCGCGCGGCGGCGAACGCTTCCTCGAACCGCCCCAACAGCGCGTTTGCGACGGCGAGCGCGTTTCTCGCCCCGACAGAACCCGGCTTATGCCACAACGCTTTCTGGTACTCCCGCGCGGCGTCCTCGTATTGCCCCCGATTGAGAAACGTCCCGCCCGATTCGATCAGCGCGAGACTCTTATCATCCGCATTGACGACGGCGGCGCGTTGTTCGTCGCGCGCCGCGTGTTCCGCTTCGATCCGCCGCCACGTTTCCATCTGCGCGTTGCCGTCGTCCGTTCGCCCAAGCCGATAGTAGGCTAAACCGAGTTGGTAGTGCGCCTGCGCCAAGTCCGGTTTCTTCTCGATGGCGGACTCGAAGGAGGCGACGGCGTCGTTCAATCGCGCTTGTCGCATGGCGACGAGTCCGAGTTGAAAGTGGATTTCTCCGGCGGGGGTGAGTTTCAAGGCGCGGTCCCAATAGTTCCGCGCCGCCGTGTCGTCGCCCTGAGAGAACACGGCGAGCCCGAGCGTGTAGTACACATCGGCGAGGGTCTGCGGAACCGTTTTCGACACCCATTGAGGATCGACCGACTCGTACGACGGCGGGATCAGTTCGAGCGGAGGCGGAACGTCGCGCGACATCTTCTCCTCCGCGACGCGCAACGCGGCGACGGCGGCGTCCGCGCGATGCTCGTGGTGGTACGCCCGCCCGATCTCCGCGTAGACCTCGCCCCACTCGCCGAGCATCGGCGCGGCGTGCTCGAAGGCGTCAATCGCCTCCTGAAAGCGTTGCTGGAGAAAGGCGACGCGCCCCTGCCAGTACGCTCCGACAGGCGAGGACGGATCCAACTCGCGGACAGCCTGAAACGCTTGTCGCGCGTCGTCAAACCCGTCCGCCGCCAAGTACGCAAAGCCGAGATTCCGATGCGCGGTCGCCGATTTGGGAGACGCCTGTACCGCCTGTTCGTACTGCCGGATCGTTGCGAGCAGGTCTTGGGCGTGAAGGGGAACCGTCAACGCCGCCGCGATCCATGCGGCGCTCAACCCCACGATGAGAGATCGCATCGCAGTCTTTCTCCCCTTCTTAATTCGAGTCGCGCGCGTTGTGATAGGCGGCGAAGTCGTGCCGTTCCTCGACGCCGCACTCGTCGAACAGCGGGCAGACGTGGCACTTCGGGCGCTGCGACGCGCACACCAGCCGCCCGAACCGCACCAGCGCGACATGCGCCCGGTACGCCTCGCCCTTCGGGATGATCGGCGCGAGTTCGGTGAAGGTCTTGTCGCGCGCCGTCGTCTTCACCAAGCCGAGTCGGTTCGACACGCGGTGGACGTGCGTATCGACGGGGCATACGTCGCGCCCCAACGCGAACACGAGCACGCACGCCGCCGTCTTCACCCCAACGCCCTTGAACGACGACAGGTAACGGATCGCGTCGTCGTCCGTCATGCCGTCCAGATTCGAGAGCGACGGCTCGCCGCCCGCCGTCTCCAACCGCGTCAATGCGGACTGAATCGTCTGCGTCTTCGTCGGCGCGAGTCCGCTCGTTTGGATCGCGTCTTCCACGTCTTCATGCGCGGCGTCGCGGACTTCCGCCCACATCGAGAACCGCTCTTTGAGCGTGGCGTAGGCGCGGCGGCTGTTCGCGTCCGTCGTGTTTTGGGAGAGAATCGTCGCCACCAACTCGCCGACGGGATCGCCGTTCACGTCGAGTTCGGGTTGACCCGTGATCTCCTCGATGAGAGGGAGAATGCGTTCGATCTTGCGGGTGCGTTCATCCGTCATCGCCGGGGTCACACCAATACGGGGCGGTCGGCGAAGGGGTCGTTCACTCGCTTCTGCCATGCCTGCAACGTCTCGGCGAGCTCGCGGATGCGTCCCCGATGCGAGTCGTCGTCCGAGAGGTCGTTCATCTCGTGCGGATCGTTCGCCGTGTCGAACAGTTGTAGG
>JAQBWJ010000055.1 GCA_027625215.1 Candidatus Poribacteria bacterium | reverse complement strand
AAGCCGCTTCGATTAGGATTACGTCGCGGTCAAGATCGGCGTCAGATCGGCAGCGCGAGGTAGTCGTCCGTCTCGTAGACACACGTCCGGTCGTCGATCAGACGCGCCCCGCGTTTGACGTGCCCTTCGACGTTTTTGCCTTCTTGCAACCGCACTTCCAAGCGGTACGGCGGCTCAATCCGTCTCGGTTCGATCTTCGACGCCCGCTTGCTCGCCTTCTGAGCGCCTTTACGGATACGCCGACGCGCCTCCTTCGGCGACAAATGCAGCGCGAGTTGAACGCCCATCCCCTGCTTGGTCGGCACGGTAATGATATCAGGCACGAACGCCGTCGCTTCGTCGCACGCCTTGTCGTCGCCCGCGAGGAACACGGTCGGCACGCCGTACAATCCCGCCAACACGGTGCGGCAACCGAATTCGCCGATGTACTCGCCGTTCAACTTGTAATACTCGACGTTCAGCGACGAGTACGTGTGGCAGAGGGGTCCGTTCTCCGTGCCCGCCATCGCGTGCTGCCCGACGAAAAAGAGCGCGTCGAACGACTCGTCGATGCCCGTAGGCGGACGGAACCCCTTCCCGAACAGCAGCGTCGCTTTGGGATGCAGCAACCGCACGTCGACGCCGCCTGAGCCGTGACCGTCCAACACGACGATCTCAGCCTTTTGGTCGAAATCAAGGATGCCTTTGACGCAGGCGTTGATCTCCTCCGTGAGCAACTCCATCGCAACGGATTTCTTGGGCGACTCGTCCACCCGTGTCTGGTCCCAGCAAGCGACGCCTGCCGGACCTTCAAGATCGGTTAGAATATAGGCTTTCATGGGCACACCCTTTCCCCTATGACAACTGGAACGGTCACTCCCCGCTCACGTCATACCAGAATCAGGCGTACGGCGCAATCGACGGGAATGCCGTGTCATCGGGACGAACGAGCGATGATCGCGTGGATTTGGCGTTTCAGCGTGTCGGGTTGGACGGGTCGGTTCAGGTCCATCAGGAACAGTTCGAGGTAGTCGTTTCGGTCGCTGACGAAGACGATTTGTGTCCCGTCCGGCGAGACGTGTGGTTGGATGTTGCGACCGTAACTCGTCGAAAGCGTCGTCACGATGCCCGTTTGCCAATCGCGTGAGACAAGCGTCACGTTGTCGCCGACGGTGAACCGCGAGTACACGAACCGCTTGCCGTCCGGCGAGAAGACGCCACTGAGTTCATCGCGCGGCGTATGCGTGATCTGCCGCACCGACATGTCGGAGAGGTCGAGTCGCATCAGGTCGACGTTCTCGGCGAGCGTTCGCAGAAACACGAGGAACTTGCCGTCGGAGGAAAACTCGGGGTAGCCGTCGTCTTCGGGGTTGGTTGTCAGCCGCGTCGGATTCTTGCCATCCGCGTCCATCATCCACACGTCGAGGTTTTCCTCGTCCGCCGTGACCGCTTCGTAGGCGATCTTCTTCCCGTCGGGACTGAACGTGGGGTTGGCGACGTTTCCCGAACTCTCCATCAACGGCGTATCCGCGCCCGTCGCCAGATCGCGCGTGAAGAACAGTTCGTTCCGCACACCGGAGCCGCTGCCCTGATGCGTGATCAACGCCGCCATCGTCCGGTTCTGCACGGCGGAGTAGAGGACGGTCTTCCCATCGGGGGAGTACCGTCCAGCGTACTCGTTCGTCAGGCGCGCGTCGGTCAACGGCGTCGATTCAAGCGTGCTCAGCGTCAATTCGGCGAGGTTCGCGCTTCCGTCGAAGTGAGTTGTGTAGAGGAGTTTCGCGCCGTTCGGGTGGAAGTGGGGGGAGTAGTTGTCGAGTTGGACGCGGGTCAGTCGCGTCGTGTGGTAGGCGTCTCCAACCAATCCGGCGATGCGCGGCACATGATCGGTGGAGGAATCGGTCGCTTCGAGCGCCGTCAGGAACGCCGCGTACGCCTCCTCCTTGCGACCCAACATCAACAACGCTTCACCCTGTGCTGCCGCCGCCATCGCAAAAGAGGGGCGAGACTGATACGCGCGTTCAAATCGGTTCGCGGCGTCGGAGTACTTCTCGGAGGCAAGGTCGATCTCGCCGAGCGCATACTCCGCCTCCGCCCGACGTTGCGCGTCGCGCGTCAGCGGGAGGAAGGTCGCGCGCGCCACGTCCAACTCGCCGTCTCGAAACTGTCGCCAGCCCTCTTTCATCGGATCGCTGCCGCACCCGCAAACGACGCCCAACGCCACGACGACCGTCATCACCCAATGCCGCATCCTCATCGACCTCTCCACGCAATGCGCCGCGTCTGCGTGCCGTCACCCGTCGTCAGCGAGACGATGTAAACGCCCGGCGACGCGAGATCGCCGTTGGGCAGCCGCCCGTCCCAAACGAACGTATGACTGCCGCGATCCAAAACGGCGTCCACCAACGTCCCGATCACCTCTCCCGACAATCCGAATATTTGCACGAGCGCGTCCTGAGACTCCTCGACGGCAATCGGGATCGCCAACGGCGCTTTCGCGGGGTTTGGGTACGGCGCTCCGAGAGCGGCGAGCCCGTCCCGTTTGACGCGCGCCCAATCCACCGAAACCGTGTCGCGCGGATCAACCGCGGTTGGAGTATAACGGTCCGCAAGCAGCAAATACGCGCGCTCGGCATCAACAATGCCGTACCCGATGATGTTGTCGGGCTGATTCGCTTTCGACGCCGTCGAACGGAACGCTTCCAACAGGTCGTCCACCGTCGCCATCGGAAAGGCGTCGATCAACAACGCCGCAACGCCCGCTGCCAACGGAGCCGCAAACGATGTCCCGAAATTGGCTTCCACTCCCACATCGTCGCGCACCGAAACGGCAATCGTGTTGCTGCCGAGCGCGGCGACATCCGGCTTGACGCGCCCATCGAACGTCGGACCTCTTGCCGTGAAGAACCAAGGCTGACCCGCGCGCGTCACCGCGCCGACCGTCAACGCGCTCACCGCGTCCGCCGGTACGCCGATCCGCCCGCGCATCCCGTCTCCTGCCGGAGCAACGCCGTCCGTGTTCCCCGCCGCAACGACGACGAGCGCGCCCCGTCGCGCCGCTTCTTCAATGGCGCGCGACATGATGCTCGTCTGCCCGTCCAATGCCGGGAAGGTGTAATCGAGGATGTAGCCGAGCGACGAGTTCACAATGCGGCAACCGTTATCGACGCACCATTCCAACCCTGCGACCCAAAAGTCTTCTTCAGTGTGCGCCTCGAACTCCAACCCGTTGCGCGTCACGTCCTCCGTCTTGGCGAGGTAGTACGTCGCCAGCGGAGCAATCCCGACCAACTCGCCGGGCGCGTTCGCCGCCATGATCGACAGCGCGCGCGTTCCGTGATCCTCCTCGCCGGGATCGTCTTGACCCGATTGATCGGAAACGATGTCGTCGCCGTGAACGAAGTCGCGCGTTGCGGCGACATGGGTTGCGCCGAACGCCTGGTGCGTCAGACGAAACCCGGTGTCGAGGACGCCGATCTTCACGTCCAACCCAAGCAAGTCGCGCTCGCGCAGCAGATTTGCGCGAATTTGTTGTCGTTGAAACTCGCCTTGTCCGGCGTCGAATTGGGGGGCGGAAAGCGTTGTCTCTTGTGTCCATCGACGGCTTGAACGTCGCACGGGAGATACCCCGCGCACGAACGGCATCGCCGCGATCAACTCTAAACTCGACTCCTCAGCCTCGACGCTCACCGCGTCGAACCAGCGGCTTACCGTGCGGACGGACGCGCCGTGTCGTTCCATCTCGGCAACGTGAACGTCCGACGGCGTTTCGTTCAGGAACACCCACCACGCGACAAACGCTTCGGCGGTCGCTCCAAACGAGACACAGACCGTCACGCCGATCAAGATGAAAACGCGCCGACATCGCATATCATTCATCTTTTGGCAGCGGGTGAGGGCAGTTCTGGGGCCACACATCTTGAGGCTCGTAGCCGATCAATTCTAGCGCGGGTTCGATATCGAATACGATCTTTCCGTTGGACTTGCTCGTCGCAAACAAGACGGCGTGTTTGACGCCAACCGCCTCAACGCAGCACCGAAAAAATCGCCCCGCGTCGTTCGGACTGAAATAGACCGCCTGACCCCACTCGCTTTTCATGATCCCGTGAACGTGGTGCAGTTCGCGCGGTAGCCAGCCCGGTCGCACGACGATGACGGACATGTCGTGGCGGTGAGCGTACATGTCCGCCATCGCCTCCGCCATCACTTTCGTTACGGCGTAGTGGTTGCGCGGAGCCGTGCCGTCTTCGAGCATCACGGGTCGGTCGGTGTAGCGCGGGACGCCGCCCACAACTTGCCCCGTGCTTGTGACGACCAACCGCTCAACCCCCTCGTCGCGCGCGGCGTCGAACACGTTGAACAGCCCGATCACATTGTTGGGGAGCAGTTCCGACATGAAATCGGCGTCGTCCGGTGTCGCGGCGAGGTGGATCACGGTGTCCATGCCGCGCGTCGCGTCGCGCACGGCGCCCGCGTCGGCGAGATTGGCGACAATGGACTCGTCCGCGTGAGGCGATTCCACTCGATCAAACCCCCGCACGAAATGACCGCGCGATTTCAGTTCGGCGGCGGTCGCGCGCCCGATGGCTCCAGCCGACCCCGTGACGAGCGTTCGCGTGTTCTGACGTACTCCAACCAAGATGATGGACTCCAGCGGCGATCAGGCAACCAATTGTGAGCGGTCGAAAACGCTGGTATCGTATCACGAGGAAGAATCAGGTGACAAACAGGGCGGACGCGAACACTCTTATGACGCGAGCGGCACGGCTATGGGTATGTCTTTTCACGTTGACGCTCGCGTGCCTGTCAAGCCGCGATGCCGTCGCACTGACGCTGGTTGCGAACGGAACGACGACCGCGACCGTCGCCGTCGGG
The DNA here is from genome assembly GCA_027625215.1 of Candidatus Poribacteria bacterium. GTDB lineage: Bacteria > Poribacteria > WGA-4E > JAQBWJ01. The sequence goes on along the minus strand of JAQBWJ010000055.1, from coordinate 3,687 downwards.
GTGAACCATACTCCCATCGAACGGTTCGCCGCTGAAACGATTCAACGGCACTTCCGCGCTCTCACCGGACAGACGCCGCCTCTCCAAGTCCTCCCTGACGAACAACTGCCGCCCGACACGATCCTTGTCGGCACGCCGAATTCGCATCCCGCCATCGAGGTGGCGAACGCGGTTGGCGAACTTCGACTCGCAGGACTCGGCAACGAAGGTTATCACATTCGGTTGATTCGGTCGGGAGGGTCGGAGCGCGTGCTGATCGGAGCAAATATGGCGACAGGCGCGCTCTACGGTAGCGTCGCGTTCGTTGAGGCGCTGATCCGTCGTCAAACCGGACTGTCTCCGGTCGATATCGACGTGGAAGTGTCGTCCGTCAACGCGCTCACGCTGGACACGCTAGATGAACGAAGCATCCCCTTCTATCCGATCCGCGCCACGTTGGAGGTCGAGGAGGTCGATTGGCTCGGTCGGCATCGGGTGAACGTCAGCGGCGCGGAGGGCGTCTGGTCGGGCACGGGGAACGACGACGGGATCGGCGCGGCGTTTCAGTACGTCTTGGGTTATGAACAACTCCAAGACCGGGAGCGGTTTGTCCGCGAACGCACGATCAGCCAACTCCAAATCCGAACGAGGCTGCTCTCCGAACGCGGCATCGACTCATTTCTGTTCATGTACTTGACAGGCGAACCGACCAACGCGCTGATCTCCGCGCGTCCCGACCTGTTGGGACCCGCCGTGCTCTACGGCGGCGCTCGCAACGGCGATTTCTACCGCCCTTTCTGCTGGTCGAACCCCGACACGCTCTCCCTGTTCGCCGACTTATCGCGCGAGATCGTTCGCACGTACCCCGATTTGTCAGGCTTCCACCTCCGCGCGTGGGGCGATGAGACACGCGCCTGCAAATGCCCACTGTGCGGTCAGAACGACGCGGCGGGTCAAGAACTCCTTTGGCAGATCGCCTACACGGTGATCAACGCCGCGCGCGAAGTGCGCCCCGACTTTCGCCTGCTTCTCTCCGGCTACGACCAAAGTTGGTTCCAAGACCCGAACTTCACCCACTTGAACCGACTGCCGCCGGGTTCCATCGTCGTCCAAAAGTGGGGCGGCGACGGCGAACCGACCATCGACCCGCTCATCGAACCAGACCTGCTCAGAGCCGTCGCCAACTCAGGGCACAAACTGCTCGTCCTCTCGCACGATGTTGAGGAGGTGCAACCGCTCTGGATGTTGGAAGGCGAACTGTTCCAGCAGGGCGTCCGTCGCTACGCGGACAACCCGACGATTCGAGGATTGGGAGGGTTCACGCTTCAAGGCGAGATCGGCATGGGGTTGCTCGACAAACGCATCTCCGCGAAGGTGAACTGGCTGCCGAGCGTCGATGTTGCCGCATTCACGACAAACGCCTTGTCTGCCCGTTACGGCTCCGACGCCGCTCCGCATCTTCGGGACGCGCTTTTCGGCAACGGGCGAGCGCTTTCCGACTTCTTCACCGATTACGGCGGCATCTTGACGTTTACAGGGGGGGTATCGACACGGCTCTGCCTACCAAGCGAGTCGCTTGTGGAACCTGTACGGCGCGCGGGCGATCACCGATATCGTGACGATGCCGGACGCGGACACGGTCACATACGCGCTGCGCCGAATGACCGACCTATCCGCAACGCAGTCCTCTTCGACACAGGCGATGCGCCGCGCCGCGCTTATCGCGTCGCCCGACGGGATCGACACGCCGTTGCGCGACGCCGTCGTCTACATGGAGATGTGGGACGCCTATTTCCGTTCTCGCCTCGCGTTGGTGAAAGCCGTCTGGGTTGGGGGAACCGAGCAGGATATCGAAGCGGTGTCTGCCGGGTTGAACGAATCAAGTCGGCACAGCGCGACGATCCGCTCATCGTTCGCGCGGATCGAGCAGTATTTGGCGCTCATCCAAGGTTCATCCGTCCAATCGAAGCAGCGTATTCTCGATGCGGTGGACGAAGAGATCGCCGCGCTGGGTCAGGTTGACCCGAATCGACTGATCCGTGTCCTCGTGCGCCAAGACCCCACCGATCCGACCGATCCGACCGAGCCAAACGACCCGGACCCGATCCGCTTTGACATCGAGGGGTTCATCAACGCGCCGAGCCCGTTCGGAGACGGCGGCACGTACTTCGTCTATACGCTGACACTGGACGCGGATGCCGTGGAGATCAATGTCTATACCGCGAACGGACGCATCGTCCGCCGACTGCGCGACCTGCCCGTTGGCGTCGGCTACCAAGAGTACTTCTGGGATGGCGCGGACGACGACGGACGCAAACTGGCGAACGGCGTCTACTACTATCGCATGATCTCATCGCGCCGAAACGAAACCCGTCGCGCCATCGGCAAATTCGCCATCCTGCGATGAGTTTCCGTCGGTGGTCTGATATCCTGCCGCCGTCATGACATGTTGGAATTGATAAGGAGAGTTCGCCATGTCCGTCGAAATGTCTGTTGAAGACCGCGCGTCCGGCATCCGCATCACCGACATTGAGCCGATCCCGTTGGGCGTCAAGACGTATGTCCAGATCAAGACCAACTACGACGTGACGGGCTGGGGCGAGGTGAACAACCTCGATTCAAGCGTCGCCTGCGCGATGGCGACATCCCTCTCCGAACTCCTGATCGGCGAAAATCCAACGCGCATCGAACACCTGTGGCAACGCATGTTTCGCGGACACCGCAACATGCGCGCGGGCGCGTACATGACGCACACGATCTCCGCCATCGACATGGCGTTGTGGGATATCACGGGGAAACTGTACGGCGTGCCCGTCTATCGGCTTCTGGGCGGCGCGGTGCGCGACAAAATCTGGATGTATCCGAGCCCGAAGGCGATCAAAGTCGGTCCCGGCGGACCACACTATCACGCGGGCACGCCGATGGAAGTGGAGGATGTGGTCAATAAGATTCGCGCCGCGCGAGAGAAAGTCGGTCCCGACGGCGCAGTGATGGTCGATGCCCACTCGTGTCTGCCGATCCCGTTCGTCATCCAACTCGGTTCCTATCTAAAATCGGACGACCTGCTGTTTCTCGAAGAGGCGTGGGTCCCCGGCAACATCGACACGATGCGCCGCGTCCGCGAGGCGATCCCCGTTCCGCTGGCGACGGGCGAGCGCGACCGCACGATCTGGGAGGTGCGCGAAATCTTGGAGGGCGGGGTCATCGATGTGCTGCAACCCGATTGCGGTCACGGCGGCGGCATCAGTCAGATGCGGAAGGTGGCGACGCTCGCGGAGTCGCACTACGTCCCCATCGCCCCGCACTGCACGATGACCTATCTTGGGTTGACCGCAAGCCTTCATGTCGCCGCATCGACGGCGCACTTCCTCATCCACGAGGGATACGACCACCAGACTCCGAAGGGCTTGGCGCATAAGACGTGGGCGATGGACGACGACGGCTACGTCTCGTTGCCGGAGGGACCCGGGTTAGGCGTCGAGATCGACGAGGCGGTGATGCTGGAGGTGTCGAAAGACCCGTCGCGCCGGTTTAAGTGGCCCCAAGCGTTTCATCGGGATGGGTCGGTTGCGGATTATTGACCGACATCACACGCCGAACTCCGCGATAACGGGCAGGTGGTCGGAGTGAACCCACACGCCCGGCGTCTGCTCATCGACGCGAAACCCGTCCCAACGGACGACTTCGGCGGACGTGAGCGTTTCGGCG
>JAQBWJ010000054.1 GCA_027625215.1 Candidatus Poribacteria bacterium | reverse complement strand
ACTGTAAAGGTTCTGATCGTTGCGCGTGCCCACCGAGCCGAACAGCGATTGGTTGTCGTTCGGACGCACCTTCAACCCGAATTCGCTTTGCAGCCCTTCCGTCGCACTGCGGTAGGTCACTTCGACGCCCGCATCGGCGCGGAAGCCGCCTCCGCCGCTCAACTCCTCAACAGGCGTGGCGATCCTGTCCAACCGCTGCAAGAGGGCGTCCGCGCTGTCCATCGTCGCGTTCAGTTTCGGGATGAGCGTGTCCTTGTCGTTCAGAAGCGCCGCGACCGTGCTATCGCCCGATTCCAACCGCGCCGTGATCGCGTCGAGCCGCCGCATCATGCCGTTCGCCGTGTCGATGCTCGTGTCCAATTTGGCGAGCGTTTCGTTCACGCGTGTCTGTTCCGACGACATGAGGTCGGAGGCTTGCGCGACCGTGCCGCTCAGGTCGGCGCGGAGCCGTTTCGCTTCGTCCGTCAGGTCGGTCAGGACGGCGCGCATCTGTTCCGTTGTGGCGTTCGCGCTGGCGAATACTTCGTCCATGTTCTGTTGGGACGACGCAATGACCGATTGCGCCCGCGCCGTCAGATCGCGCACGTCGCTCCGCACCGTCTCGACGCTTTCATGCACGCCGTCGATCACGCGGTCTGTTTTGTCCATCGTCGCGGGAAGACGCGATTCAAGCGTGGTGAGCGTCTTGTTCATCCGCGCGAGCAGAGGGGAAGTCTGTCCGGTGAAGCGGTCGATTTGGGTCGTTGTGGACGCCATGAAGTCGCGGGCGGACGCGCTTGTCGTCTCGACCTCGCCGCTGACCCGGTTCATCGCCGACTCCGCCGACGCGAGCAGCGATTTCACGTCCGTCAGCGTGCTTTGCAGTTCGACGAGCATCGACGCGATATCGGACGCCTTCTGTCCTCGAATCCGCTGCGACGTGTCGAACGGAGCGTTACCGGGATCGCCGTTCAACAGTTCGACAATCGTCTCGCCGACGATGCCGACGGTGATGAGCCTCGCCTGAATCCCCTCGCGCAACGTCACGGGAGATTCGACACGCACCCGCACGTACGCGAAACCGTCTTCATGCAGCCGAATGTCGATCACCTTGCCGATGGACACCCCCGACAGATGAACGTGCGCGCCGCGATTCAACGCGCTCAAGGACTCGAACTGAATCTCGACCTCCTTGCCCGGCACGCCGACCGCCCAGTCGTTCGCCAATGTCAGCAACACCACCAACATCGCGCCCGCCGCGATCACCAACACCCCGACCTTTAGTTCCGCTTCCCACTTCACCTTAAAAATGCCCCCGTCACGGTGCGTTGCTTGATCGCGCTCGGTGTCCGTCAACTAGAGAGGTGTCGATCCCTCGAAAAAGAGTTGCGCCAATCGCACATTCGATTGCTGCACTTCCTGCGGCGTTCCTTCCACGACGATGCCGCCGTTCTCGATCATGGCGATACGGGTCCCGACGTACAACGCGCTCTCAACATCGTGCGTCACAATGATCGAGGTCTTGCCCAACCTTCCGTGAAGGTCGCGCATCAGGCTGTTGATTTCGCGCGCCGTGATCGGATCGAGCCCCGTCGTCGGTTCGTCGTAGAGGATGATGTCGGGTCGCATCACGACGGCGCGCGCCAGTCCGACGCGCTTTCGCATCCCGCCGCTGAGTTCGGCGGGTTTCTGGTACTGCGTCCCCGCCAACCCGACAAGCGACAACGCTTGCGCGACGGTTTCTTCGATCTCGGATTGCGTCATTTTCCGGTGTTGTCGCAGCATGAACGCGACGTTTTCCAGCACGTTGAGCGAGTCGAACAACGCCGCGCCTTGAAACAACATCCCCATGTTCGTGCGGAGACGGTTCAGTTCGCGCCGATTCAGCGTCGGCACATCCACACCGTTCACCCAGACGTGACCCGCGTCGGGCATCATCAGCCCGATCATGTGCTTCAACAGGACGCTTTTGCCCGTGCCGCTGGGTCCCATGATGACGGTCGTTTCGCCGCGCGGGATATCGAGCGACAACCCGTCGAGCACTTTCTTGCCGCCGAGTTCCTTGTGCGCGTCCTGAATCCGCACCATCACGTCCGGCGGTGGCGGATCGGAGGCGGTGGTCTCCATGATCGGCGTGAGCCACCTCATAGACCCAGCACTTCGCGGTTGACGAACTCGATGGTAAACGTCGCAATCAGGATCAGGACAAGGCACATGACGGCGCAGGTCGTCGTCGCCTTGCCGACGCCCTCCGCGCCGGACGCCGGGGAGATCGAAAAGCCCATGTAGCACCCGATGGTCGCAATGATCGCCCCGAACGTCGTGGACTTGAACAGGCTGGTGATCACGTCCTCCACTTTGTAACTCCCGACGGAACTGACCATCGCCCAATAGAACTCCCCGTTCATGCCCGTCTGTCCTCCCGGCATTTGGAGGAAGTTCGTCGCCAGCACGTACCCGCCGATGACCGCGAGGATGTTCGCAAAGGTTGCCAGCACGGGGAGCATCATCACGCACGCGAGAAAACGCGGCACGACGAGGTATTGAATCGGACTCGCGCCCATCGCCTCAATCGCGTCGATCTGCTCCGTCACTTTCATCGTGCCGAGTTCCGCCGTGATCGACGCGCCGATCCGCCCCGACAAAACGAATCCGACAAGCACCGCGCCGAGCTCCTTCACGCTGGAGGTCGCCACGAACGATCCCAACAACCCCTCCGAACCGAGCTCCTTGAGGTTGTGATAACCCTGCAAGGCAAGCACCATCCCGACAAACGTGCCCGTCACGACGACGACGGGCAACGACTGCACGCCCACTTTGGCGAGTTGCTGCATGAGGTTCTTCACGAAGAACGGACGGGCGAAGATGAGTCGTAGGGTCAAAAACAGCAGCGAAAAGGTCGCGCCGACGTTGCCCACGATGTCGATGGTGCGCTCGCCGAAGCGCGTGAAAAAGACGCGGATCGGCGAGGATCGAGTGGGCGCGGGTTGAGCGTCTTGGAGGTCAGACATCAATCGATTCCTCCGTCGACGGGTATTCCGGCAAGGGGTCGCAATCGGATCTGATCGTCTATCATCACGGAGAAGTGACCCGTCCAATCCTGACAGAGGTCATGTACACTGGTTTGGATTTCAGTTTTCACCGACATACGCGAGACACGCTTGAACGTCCTTTGGCGTCAGATGCGGGTAATCTTCAAGGACCTGTTCCACCGTCCATCCGCGCGCGAGCAGGTCGATCACAAACTCGACGGCGATCCGAGTGCCTTTGATGATCGGCGTCCCGACCAGCACGCGCGGATCGACGATAATGCGTCCCCGCCAGTCCATGTTCGAGTCCCCCCTCGTCAATCAGTATCGCCTCTTAATAGTAACCCGCGCCGTCGAGCGGCTCGAACTTAAGATACTTTTGCTGGAAGCCGAGCGTCACCGTGCCGAGCGGCCCGTTGCGGTGCTTGCGGACGATGACCTCCACCTGACCCGGCAACTCGCTGCTCTCTGGATTATAGTAGTCGTCGCGGTAAAGGAACATGACAATATCCGCGTCCTGTTCGATTGCGCCCGATTCGCGCAGGTCGGAAAGTTGCGGACGCTTGTCCGGGCGGCTCTCGACGGCGCGGTTCAACTGGGAAAGGGCGATGACGGGGACGCTCAACTCGCGCGCCAACTCCTTCAACGACCGCGAGTACTCCGAAATCTCCTGCTCGCGGCTCTGAGAGCGGATCGAGCCGCCCGACATCAGTTGCAGGTAGTCGATCACGACGAGCGACAACTCCGGCTCGCGCAACTTCAACCGACGGCACTCCGACCGAATCTCCATGATGCTGATGCCCGGCGCGTCGTTAATGTATAGCGGGCTTTCCGAGATCGGTCCCGCCGCCTGAGACAGTCGGTTCCAGTCGTCCATGTTCAGGTTGCCGCTGCGAATCTTCTGCATGTCGATGCGACCTTCAGTCGCCAACAAGCGCGTCACGATCTGTTCCCGACCCATTTCCAGCGTGAACAGCGCGACAGGTTTGCCCTCGCGGATTGCAATGTTCGCCGCGATGTTGTGGACGAACGCGCTCTTGCCCATCGACGGGCGAGCCGCGACGATCAACAGGTCGGAGGGGTTCAACCCCGACAGCAGTTGATCCAAGTCGGGCAGACCTGTCGGCGTCCCAACGAGTTTGTCCTTCCGTTGGAACAGCGCTTCGATGTGCTCCATCGTCTCGGTCAACGCCTGTTCGATCTCGACGAAGCCGCGCCGTTGATCGCCTCGATTCACGTCGAAGATGATCCGCTGCGCCTGGTCGATCACCTCGTCCAGTTCGATCTCGTCCCGACCCGCGCGCGAGACGATCTCCGTCCCCGCCGTGATGAGTTGGCGGCGGATCGCCTTCTCGCGGACGATGTGCGTGTAGAACTCAACGTTGGCGGAGGTGGGTACGCTCTCCTGCACTTCGTAGAGGTACGGCACGGAGCCGACCCGCTCAATGTCGCCGGAGCGTTTCAGTTCGTTCGTCAGAGTGAAGATGTCGATGGGGTCGTTGCGCTGGACGAGTCGGAGCGCGGCGGCGTACATCAGTTGGTGCGCCGCTTTGAAGAAGATGGTCGTCTGGTCGCCGAGGGTTGGGATGACGCGGTGCACGGCGTCGGGGTCGATCATCATCGACCCCAGCACATGCTTTTCGGCATCTATGTCGTGAGGGCTGACTTCGTTTGCCATCGCGTCTCTCGTTCCTCCGGCGTCCAACTCTGAAAGGGTCAAACGGTGAAGGACGAGCGCGGGTGGTTACTGGTCCTCGCCCTCGTCCGCCGCGTCGTCGTCCTGAACGTCTTCGTCGTCCGGCGCGTCGGGACCGATCACCTGGACTTGCACCGTCGCCGTTACTTCAGGATGTATACGGATCGCAACGGAGTAGGTTCCAAGTTCGCGGATGTTTTCGTCCATCAGGATGCGGCGTCGGTCCACCGTGAAACCTTTGGTCGCCAACACGTCCGCGATGTCGTTCGACGTGACGGAGCCGAACAGTCGCCCGCTCTCGCCCGCCGTCGCGCTGATGATGCAGACCGTGCCTTCGACCAGCCGTCCGAGTTTTTGCGCTTCGTCCAGTTCCTTCGCCTCAATCGAGCGACGGACTTTCAGTTGCGCTTCAAACCGACGCTTGTTGCTCGGCGTCGAATGGACCGCAAGGCTGCGCGGAATCAGGTAGTTGCGGGCATAACCCGCCGCGACCCTCACCTCGTCGCCCGTGCGACCGAGCTCCGGCACCGGAGCCGTTAGAATCACATGCACATTCGCCATGATCGTGCGTTCCTTACGTAGGACCTTTTTAGAACGGGATATCGTCTTCAATGTCGTCGTTTGCCGGAGCGGACCGACGCGCGGGGCGGCTTGAGGAAGAACGCGCAGGCGCCGGATCGGACGCGCCGTCGGAATAGTCGCCGCCGCCGTCGCCGCCACCCGGTCGATCCAAGAACTGGATTGACTGCGCGCGAATGTCGTGGACGGAGCGCTTGTCGCCCGAATCCGTTTCCCATGTGCGGTACTGCAACCGACCTTCGATCAGCACTTTGCTGCCTTTGCGGAGGTACTGGTTCGCCGTCTCCGCGATTCGTCCCCACGCATCGACGTTGATGAAGCAGACATCTTCCTGTCGTTCGCCGTTGCTGACGTACGTCGTGTTGACGGCAAGTCCCAACTTCGTCACGGCGGTGCCGCTGTCGAGGATTCGCATTTCGGGATCGCGCGTCAGATTGCCGATCACGATGATCCTATTGAGTTCCGCTGCCATGAGGTGTCCTCTCCGGTCGATTCATCCCGGTGTGGCTTATTCGTCGTCGCCCTCATCGTCGTCGTCGCGTCGTCCGCGAAACGGCGGACGCGGCGGTCGGTCGTCGCGGTCGTCTCGGTCGCCGCGTCGATCATCTCGGCGGTCTCGGTCGCGGTCTCCGTCTCGTCCGCCGCGACGCGAATCGCGCGCCGGAGCGTCGTTGATGCCCGTCGATTCGCCGATTTCGCCTTCAACAACTACGGTGAGGAATCGGATGATGTCTTCGGTGATTTGGTACTGCCGGTTCAGCTCGGTCACAAACGCGGGCTTCCCGGTGAAGATCATGTACACGAACACGCCGTCCCGATAGCGTCGGATCGGGTAGGCGAGCTTCCGGCGACCCCAAAGATCCACCTTGACGACTTCGTTCTCGTTCTGCGCGATGAGCGTTTTGACGGCGGTGACGTACTCGTCCACTTCCGTCTCGCTCAGCGTGGGTCGGAGAATGAACACCGTTTCGTAGGTGCGTGTCGGAATGTAATGTTGCAACGCGCTAGTCTCCCTATGGACTGATGGCTCTTGGGAGTCTGTTTGTGTGGAAGCCGTTTACGTAATGCGCCCGTCGTGAACGTTCGTCAACTCAGATGATCAATGGTGAACCGTTGAGCGTGACGGGCAGGTGGCTAATTTCCCCAAGAGCAGGGCGGATAGATGATAGCGCAATCGGCGCGGCGGTTTCAAATCATTCCGACACGTCGGGCGGACTCGCGCCGCCCTCGCCTCAGACTATCATCCGGCGACCCATCCGAAACACGATCACGATGGCGACCACGATGAAGATGAACATGATGAACGACCCAATAAAACTGACGAACGGCGAGCCGTACGAATGATGCGGAACCATCTCGCCCCCGTACGCCATCGGCGGCGCGCCGTAGTAGTACCCGCGATTGTTCATCAGGACGCTCAACATCGCGGCGTCGGCGAGGGCGTTGTACATCATCCACTGCCCGCCCATCATGTACCCGTAGCCCCCGTACGTCGTGTTGTAGTTGATCGTGACGGGTCTGCCGTCCACCGTCGTCGATTGGGGGATGTGGGAAGGTCTGCTCGACGGTTGAGACGCGTACTGCGAGCCGTACTGACTCGCGTTCTTGGCGCGAAAGTCGCTGACCGCCGCGTCGCGGGACTGAAACGCCGTCCCGTTGGCGGACGCCCGTTGATAGAGCGCGCGGTCGGCGGTGGAGTTCCCGGTTCGGCTTGTGGTGGAACCCGTCGCCCGTTGCGCTGTGGCGTTTTGCGTCGCGGTAGCGCGCGACCCGCTCAGGGTGTTCGTGTTGGACGAACCGCCCCACTTCTGCGTGCTTGTGCCGGAAGTCGCCGCGTTGGATTTCGTCGCCGAACTCGACGGTTTCGGCGCCGTTCGCGTCGCTGTTGACCGAGACGATCCCCACGAACTCGACCGCCCCGAACTGAATCCGCGACTGCCGCCGCTAAACCCGCGACGCGCTTCCGCGTCGTTGACGACCCAAAACATCGTTCCCAACGCGAACAAGGCGAGCATCAGCCGCGCGTTGCGTCGCATACCGATCATGTTCATATGGACTCCTATTCCGGCGAGATGATGTCGTCAGGTTGTTCGAGCATCGTTTCCACCGCGTCCGTCGGCGAGACCGACGCCAAGTCCGTCGTTAGTCGCAACGCGCCCGACAGCAACGCCGCCACCATGATGAAACTCGCCGCCGCGACCGCGCCTGCCGCCATGTTCTTGTCCACGACGACCTCTTTCGTGAGCGGCGATTTCGGCAGCAACGCCAAGTCCGCGACAACGCGCGCCGCCGCCAACAAGACGAGACTCACCACGACGTAGACCGCCGTGATCGTGAGCTCAACGGCGAGATCGCTCGTCGCGCCCATCAACGCCGCCCGCGCGACGATCCCCAACGCGACGAGATAGCCGCCGAAACTGATCCCAGCCGCCGCGTTATCGTCGCCTTCAATGACGCCGTGTACATCGTAGTTTGTCATCGCCTGAAACACCAACGCCCCGACAATCAGAATCAACTGCCCGACCACCCAATACACGAGGATGTCGCGGAAAGCGAGCGCCATCGAATCGCTGTGCCCGTTGAAGACCCCGTTCAACACGAACCCGGTTGCGACGCAACTCCCTGCGACGACGAAGCCCGTCCCGACGTTGCGGTCTTGGAACATTTCCTTGTTGACGCTGAACTTCGTCAGAATCAGTTTGTCGTTGATGACGACGCTCACGCGCATCAGGACGACGGTGATCGCCCCCAAGATGGACACCCACATCAGGTCTTCCATGAATGTCGTGCCAAGCGCGGAGAGCGCGCCGCCCATCGCGATGGCGGAACCGATCAGATAACCCGCCAGACAAACGCCGAACGCGGGGTTGTCGTTTTCGGTGAGTTCGTCGTTGAAATTGTACGGCGTGGTGAGATCGTACACCCACTTCGAGATCAGCAGCATAACGAACGCAATCGCAAAGTGCGGCATCGCAAACGCGACCCGTCGCCCCGTCTCGATGAATAGTTCCATGCCAGTCCTCCGTAATGTGAAGCATAACACGCAAACCGTGAAGGTCAAGGCATCTTTTTCGATGACAATTCAACTCGAATGGCGCTTGCGGTTGGCATCTAAGGAAAGCCTCGACGGCAATCACGTCTGCCCGGAACACCGACATGCGGGATGAGTTGTCGCGTCGATTCCTCATCGGTCAATACAGGACACACTATGAGCCGTTTCGGACGGGCGATCAAGTAAGATAACCCAAGTTGCGACCTATGGAATTGTACGTCCACGGCAGTTTTCCTATTCTGGAGGGTGGTTTGAA
>JAQBWJ010000053.1 GCA_027625215.1 Candidatus Poribacteria bacterium | reverse complement strand
CTTCAATCTCGTGGACGGGGACGACGGTCGCCTCAATGTCGTTCAGAATGTCCACGCTGGTCGATTCCGCGACGGTGGCGACGCGCTTGTCGCGCAGATCGGCGAGGCTGGTCACTTCCGTCTCAAACTGCTGCACCGCGAGTCCCGCCGACAACTGCGCCAACGCCACGCCGAAGAACGCGATCCCCACGATCATCACCCCGAACGCCGCCAACCGCCCCAACAACGTGCGCGGCGCGATGTCGCCGTAGCCCACCGTCGTCATCGTCGCAATGACGCACCAGAACGCCTCGAAGATGCCGGGAATGTAGTGGTCGGAGATCGCGCTTTCGCCCCGTTCCGCCAACCACAACACATGCCCGCACAACGCGATGAACAGCAGCAAGTAGAACACCCACCGCAGTTTGTCGGGTGTCAACAGCGCCTTCATCGCAGAAAAGACCCTAAGTTTCGTCTGCTTGCGGGCGAGGATGTGTAGCCCGGATTCGAGGTATTGGTGGGAAAAATCGAGCGTCGTTTCGCGCTGTTCGGTGATCGTGATCCCGGCGAGCGCCACGTCCGTCTCGCCGCGTCGGACGCGGGCGAGCAGGTCGGGGAAGGTCGTCTCTTCGACGGTGTATTGCCACTCGTGTTCGGTGGCGACCGCCTTCCACAGGTCGAGGTCGAACCCGACGAGCGCGGCGTTGCGTTCCATCACAAGTGGCGGGAAGGTCGCCACCGTGACGCGGAGCGGTGGCGTCGGCGCGTCCGACGGCTCCTGCCCCATCGCGGCGACCGTCGCCAACAGACAACAACACGCCAACCAAACCGTCTGGGCGACCGGCTTGTCGCCCGCGCGTCGCCAAAACATCACAGCTTCAAAACACTCCCGACCGAACGAGGAACGAATACAACACAATCGCCATCACCGCCAGAATCAGAAAGTAGATGAACGTGAAAATCAGCCGACACCCGATCCGCAATAGGCGCATCAGGACGAAGAACAACAAAATGCCCGCGATGATGGCGGCTGCCATCAGTTCCATGTGCTCGATCTCCACATCGTTGACGGAACATGGGGTCAGTCTAACAGATATCGACGACGAATACGAAATCGGTCAACGGTCGGAGGCTACGACGCGCAACGCCGTCGAGCCGGACGTGTCCTCGCGGAAGCCGACGGCGTCCATCGCGCGTTCGACGGCGGGGTGTCGCATCATCCGTCCCCATACGAAGCCGTCCCGCGCGTTCGCCCACATGCAGACCCACGCGCCCAAGTCGATGCCGATCACGTCCTCCGCGAACCAGTTGCGGTCGAGATTGAACGAATCGCCGAAGCCGTACTTCCCCCAATGACGGTCGCCGTGCGTTCGGTAGAGATGCGACATCGCGGCGCGCGTCTCGTCTGGGGCGAAGGGAAGCGAGGCGATCATTGCGAGCGTTGCGACCGTTCCGTCGTGGGTCGCGTAGCCGGGAGGCGCGCCGTATGCGCGATAGCCGTCGGGCGCGTCGCACGCGCTCAACCCCCACGAGTTTTCGCCGTAGGAGGCGTACTCGTCCGCGTGGTCGATGCAGAACTGCCGATTGCCCAGCGTCGCGTTGACGGACGCCCGCCAATAGTCCCAACCGAGCGCGTCGCGCTTGCCGCCAAAGTCGATGAAGGCGTGCGAGAACTGGTGGGTGAACAGCGGTCCGACGTAAAACGTCTCATACCCGCCGTACTCGCCCGTTGGACGCTTCCACGCTCCCCACGTCTCCGGCGGAATCGGATGCGTCGGCGACCCGATGCCGAGCAGATATAACACCATCAACTCCGAATACGACCCCCAACGGTGCGCCAGAAAGCCCGACTCCGGCTTCCACCCGTGATTCAGCGTCAACGAGTCGGGGCGCGCGCCGCCGTCCGTCAGCATCCAGTTGAAATCGACGCGCTCGTAGAGATCATCCGCGAGAACGGCGATCTCATCGCCCCAATACTGCGCCGCGAACAGCGCTCCCGCCAGCAACAATGCCGTGTCGATGGACGACAGTTCACAGTCCCAGTACCGCTCGCCCGTTTGGTAATGGACGAAATGATAGAACCAGCCGTGTTCGTGGGGTGATTCGTCGCGGAAGAAGCGAAGGGTCGTTTCAGTGCGGGCGCGGGCGTCCTCGCGCGGGAGCCAGCCGTTCTCCGCGCCGACGGCGACCGCGACCAATCCGAACCCCGTCGCCGCGACGCTGCTGACGACGTACTCGTCGCGCTCGGCGAAGTTTACGGCGCGGTCTTTCACGAGTCCGGTGTGAGGGTTGGCTTCCTGCCAGAAGTAAAGGACTGCGCGGCGGGCGGCTTCGTTTACGAGGTCGTCGGTCGTCTCGATGGACGGTACGGAAGAAGCCATGCCGCTCATATACAGAAGAAGTAAGAGTGGTGGTGTCAATGGAAGGCTACCAACAGCGCAAGCGATTGTTTAGGACGATGCGGCGATCATGCGATGTTCCTTCATCCGCCTGACAACTTCAACATCCGCTTCGCACAGAACCGCGATTGGGGGATTGTCGGAGCCGTCATCGAGCTCAACGAGAAACGACTCGTCCTCATAGATACTATAGACCTCTTGCGTGATAACCGATTCTCACTCGATGATTCTTATTCAACGGTTTGAAAGACGATGCCCCCTTCTCAACAGGAATCCTGCAATGCTGACGTACACGAAATTGCGTCGTCGTCCGACGCATTTTCTCCGTTTCGCGGGTTTTACGGTCGCTCAGTTCGACTCCCTGTGCGCGTCGTTGGGTCCCAACGTGGACAGAGCGCGTCAAGAGCGACTTTCGCGCCCCACTCGCCAACGCGCCATCGGCGGCGGCGCACGGTACGCGCTGAGTTTGCCGGATCGCCTGCTGATGACGCTCTGCTACCATCGCCTTTATGTGACCCCAAGCGATGTTGGGCTACCTGTTCAACCTGGACGAGAGCAACATCTACCGCAATCTCCAGGAACTTCGTCCGCTTCTCCGTGACACGCTGCCGACGCCGGAACGGGTTCTCTCACGGATTCTTTCCACCGCCAAACGCATCGGCACGCCCGAAGAATCGCAAAAAACGAGACGCTCACTATTCGGGACGGTGTAAACGGACCACCAAGAAACGGCAACTGACCACCACGGCATCGGGACTCATCCTCGATCAATCTCCCGATGTGCCGGGTCGCCTGCACGATTCACCGTGTTCAAAGAGCATGACGATTCTAGCAGCTGGAGTTTGAACCCGTTTGAGCCACCATTAACGAGTCTGATCAAATCCCGTTTCGAGCGAAGTAATAGCACCAAATAGTACCCGATTCAACGCTGGGAAATTTGAAGAGCTCCGTCGGTGGTCCGCCGTTTCCAATCAAACGCGATCCATGCTCGGTTCCGGCGCGCCGTGTGTGTGGTTCCAAAGGTGTCCGCGACGCTTTTGCCCTTCCATGGTCGTCTCGAAGTAAATGGCTTTGACAGGCGCACCGACGCGCGGAAAGTCGTGGTGGAATCCCATCCCCGTCGCGACGCAGTCGCCCGCCTTCACGTCGTACTGCTTCCCTTCCGTGACGACAGTTCCGTCGCCTTCCAGAATGATCCAGTACTCGTCGCAGTCGTGCCAATGGGCGTCGAACGAGGTGGTTTTGGGGTAGGCGACCGCATCGCCGCCGTCCTTCGGCTCGTCCATGTTGCGGACACTGAACAGCCCGGAACCACCCACGTCGTCGCCCCAATGTCCCGCCATCCGAATTGCGGTGATATCCGACTTCGCCTCGACGTGGAACACGCCCTCGGCGTCCGTCAGGTCGAGGTTGCTGTATGCGTCCGCATCAATGGACGAATGTCCGAATGTGACGCGGTACGATCCATTGGGAACGATCAACTTCTCCTTCTTCCCGATCCGCTCGAACGTGTGCGATTCGCCTGCTTTGAGCGCCACGATATCGAATTGCTCCAGTTCACACCATTGGGGCGCTTGTTTGGACCCTTCGGTAAAAATCGGCATGTCGATTCTCCTCTCGATTTCATGTGGTTGTTCGATGCGACGTTCGTACGGTTAATGCCAGAAGACGTATACCCATTTGTGCATGAGAAGCCCGATCATATTCAACCCGAACCCTATCGTGAATTCACCGAGAATCAACCCGAAGAAGAAGTAACGGAACGTTCGGTACGCCTTCACGCCACCGAATCGGAGAATGGATGTTTTCGCAAGCCAACTCAGGAAGATCGGGAACCAGAACCATTCCATATTCCACGAAACTGCGAGCGGAAATCCAATCGGATGAAGCGGAAACCACAAGAACCGTCGATAAAACCCCATCAGGACGGACGTTAGCATGAAACCGCCGACCGCAAACGACACCGCCTTCATATCGGCTTCGGGACGGTGGAGCAACCAGCCCGAGCCGATGGAAAACGCCTCGTTCCCGTATGCCGTTGCCCAATCACCCCCATAGTCGAAGGTAATCTTGAGCCACGCCCAGAACGCAACGGGTCCCGCGACGACCGCCGCGATCATCACGGCGCGAAACATCGTCCGCCCGTCGATATGGGCGCGTTCACTCAACTTCAACGCTTCCAGTTCGTGCGGCATCGGGTGTCCTCGGTACATCCGGTCGATGCCACGAAACAGCGTTGCGACCGTCAGATTTTGCGGCGACAGATGTTGGGGACCGATCATTCCGACGAGTGCGCGACTACCGCTGTAGAAGTCGTGCGACGGCGGACCCAACTCTGCTCGGACACGCGCCACCGTCATTATCGTCACGACGTACGCGCCCATAAACAGGGCTGCCAACCACAGCGACAATCCCGCCACATGCCAGAACAGGACGGTGAAGAGAAATCCACTCGCCGCGCCGATCACCGCGAAACGGTACGTCAACGGTTCCGACGCATCCTCGTTGCCGGGTTGCCAAACATTGCGTAACACATATCGCAGATGGTGGCGCGCCCCGTACAACGTGAAAAGGAAGAAACTGAAAAACGCGCCGAAACTTTCCGCGTCATAGTAGAGCGTGAACGGGTTGAGCGTGTTGACGCTGCCATACATCGCCGCGACGACCTTCTGCGCCTTCCAGAACAGGTAGAACACCCACAACGACAGAGACAGGTTCGCCGGGATGAAGTATGCGAGCCCGATCACGAACGGAAAGAAACAGAGCGGCGTCCACCCGATGGCGTTCATCGGTTTTTCGGTGAAGTAGTTGCCGAGGTTGATCGTCCTCAGCGGCAGTTCCGGCACGACAGGGAAGAAGTGGTGCAGACCGTTGATCGTATCGCCGAGCGCCGCCAGCACAAATCCCAGCCACAGCAGGCGGTTGGCAAAAAACGTGCTGGAGCCGCCGCCGGTGGTCATTTCGTACGGCAGTTGGATGACCGGGTAGGAGAGCCGTTCATGCTCTATCCACTGTTTACGCACGATAACGCTGAGGCAGAACCCCATGAACACCACGACTGCGAAGAATGACGACCACGAAATGACGGGGGCGACCCATCCGCGCCAGTTTCCTCCCACAAAGACGGATGAATCGCCCCGCTCTTGAGCGGTCAGTGTTCGCACATCCGTCACGACGAGCCAATTGGGGAGATGTGGGAAGATGAGGTTCTGCCAGTCGTTACCCGGCGTCGCATGGAGATAGGCGTGTCGGGCGATAGAGGCGACGATCTCAAGTTCATCGTGACCGGCGACCGCCGTCGCAATCGACAGCATCACGTAGATGAGCAGCATCTCTGCCTGCGTCATGGCGTGTCGGGGCGCGAATCGCTTGATCGGCGCATTGAGCAGCGCCAGCCCCAGGAGTGTCACGATGACGTTGTAGAACAAAGAGAGCGTACCGGGCGGGGCAGCCCAAGAGGTGCCCCGCTCGGTCGCAAAGTAGAGGTTGGGGATGATCAGCAGGATCGCCAGAGACGCCGCGCGCCACAACGATACACGGCTGGCGGCGGAGGGCTTTGTGGTCGCCGGATTACGCGGCTCGGCGGATAAACGGGTCATGGTTGATGCCGATTCCCCGTGCATCGACGGGACGCCTCGCGTTACCGGTCGACGCGGATCGACGCCCAGGTCGTCGTCAATTTGCCCTGCGGCTGAACCGCCAGATCGATCCCTTCGTTCATGAGCGCGGTGATTTCTCCACCCGTCAAGGCGCGACGGTAGATCACGACTTCGTCGATGATGCCATCCACAAAGTAGCCGACAGCGCCACCTTCATCGCAACAGGTGTCGCCCGCGCCAATACGAACCGGCGTCGTATCCTGGTTTTGTTGAACCAAGCAACCGCCGCCGAATTCGTTCTCCTTGACACCATCGACGTAGAGGCGAAGTACGTTCGAGCCGCCCGCCGCGTCGCGCGTCGCAACAACGTGATGCCAATTATCGTCGAACACCTCGGTCGTTGTGGTGGAGTTGTTCGCGCTGCCGCACCATTCCATGTTCATCACGGGGTTGACATTCTGCCTGCCAATGCAGTAGCCCGTTCCGTAGAACTTGTCGACGATGCGCCCCCACGCTTGGGTTTCTGCCGTCAGTTTGATCCATACGGCGAGCGTCCACCCGTCGCCCAACGCCTGGAGCGTCGGATTGCTTGCGACTTCGACATAGGTGTCCGTCGCGTTGAACTCGAGCGCGCCGCCCATCCGCCCATCCACCCATTGGAGTCCACCCATGAGCATCCCGTCGTTGCCGTTGCCGCTCATATCCGCCGTGACTTTGCCGCTGCCTTCCTCGAACGGAAGGTAGAGCATCACGTCGTCGTCCAACTGAATGGCGAACGCGCTCGCGCAGACCAACGTAAGCGCTCATATCGTGATCACATACCGCATCGAATGGTACCTCCCCTTATCGTTGGAACCCGATTAACGTTGACTTCAAGCCACCCCATGTCCCGCCGAGTTTGCCGGACGGGTCAACCGATGTGGTCGAAGGAAGCACACCGTCCATGTCCTTCTGAATCTCTGCTCCGGTCAGTTCCACTTTGTAGATAGCGACTTCGTCGATGGTGCCACGGAACCAGTAGGCGGGCGCGCCGCCTTCTTCGCAACATTCGTCGCCCGCTCCGACGCGCACCGGAGTTGTATCCGCATTGCGCTGAACGGCAGCGCCGCCAGTCGTTTCGTTTTCGAGCAACCCGTCGACGTAGAGGCGGAGCAGATTCGTGTTGTTCGCCACGGAGCGGGTCAACGCAATGTGGTGCCATTGGTTGTCGATGACCTGCGTCACACTGGCGAAGTTGTTCGGGCTGCCGACGACTTCAGCGCCGACGACGAGATCTCCCGCGCGCCGACCGAGAACATAACCCGAACCGAAGTATTTGTCCACGATCCGCGCCCACTGTGCGCTGTCGGGCGACATCTTGATCCATGCTTCGATGGTGAAGGGCATGTTGTCCATTTGGAACGATTCGTTGCTGGCGATTTCAATGGCGCTGTTCGTCCCGTTGAACTCGAGCGCGCCGCCGATTACACCGCTTGTCCACGTCGCCCCGCCGAGGACCGCGCCATCGTTGCCGTTACCGCTCATGTCTACGGCTGTTGCGCCTGAGCCGCCATCGAATGACAGGTAGAGGACAAGATCGTCGCTTTCGATCGCTGAGACATTTGCCGTGATCACTGCAACCATGCACGAGACAGAAATCCATCGTGATAGCTTCATTTTCGGAAGCCTCCTTATTCATACCCTTGGTGCCGAATGCGAGGGTTTCGAGCAAGGGCGGGAGGTGTACACATCTTCCCGCCGTTTTCGCCCTAAAGTTCACATCAGTATACCGCACGGCAAAGCGCGGAGGATAGTGACCATATTTATGATTTTATAGATCGAAAGTATGTACTCACGCGTGGAGGCGGTGAATGCGGCGATATTGTCCCGGTGTCATTTCATAGTCGCGCCGGAACAGCTTATAGAAGTGATTGGGGCTTGGAAAACCGCATGATGCGGCAATATTGTGCACAGCCTGGTCGGTTGTCTCGAGGAGTTCGCGCGCGGCTTCCAACCGCAACTGCTGCAGATGTCGGCTGAACTGCGTGCCGTAAATACGCGAAAATTCTTTGGAAAAGTAGTGCGGTTCGAGCGCGGCGATCCGCGCCGTGTCGTGCATCGAGATGTTGTCGCGGAAACGCTCGGACACGAAGCGGTCAACCCGATGCCATCGTTCTGAATCGGAAGACGCCCCGCGCGTCGATTCCCGGATCAACAGTCTCGGTTGCATCAGGATGTCGCCGGGAGTTTGGTTTCCATCCAACCGAGCGATCAGTTGCTGCGCCGCGAGATACCCCTGACATTGAAACTCCTTAGGGATGGTCGTCAGTGGAACACCGACGAGCGCGTGGGGCGTGTTCCCGAAGCCGATCACGCTCAAATCGTCTGGTACGTTGATGTTCAAGTCCCATGCCGCTTCGACCAGTTCGAGTCCGAGCGTGTCGTTGTAGGCGAATACGGCGGACGGACGATTTGGATGGGACAGGTACTCGTGAAACAGCGGGCGGCGAACGATGGGGTCTTGCGGGCTCATGTAGCCGGGCAGTTCGATGACCCATTCGTCCTCAATGGGAAGACCGGCGGCGCGCATTTGGTTGAGGAAACCTTGATGGCGCTCCCGTACGGTGGGCCAATCCACGTTGAAGGTGACGTGACCTATCCGT
>JAQBWJ010000052.1 GCA_027625215.1 Candidatus Poribacteria bacterium | reverse complement strand
TGTTAATGATGGCGCGCGGCGCGTTCGTCGTTTTTTGAGCGGTGTTTTTCTCGCCCTTCAACAGAAGTGACGGGAGGGGTCTTCCAGATCGTTGAGCGTCTCCTGAAGTGCCTTGCCCAACGCGCGACCGCCCTGCATGGAACGGTCGCGGTGGTATTGCCAGCCGCTCAGGTCGATTTCCGCGACGACGAAACATTCCGCGTGGCGACGGCTGCGGATGACGATCTCTCCGTTTGGATCGACCAGATAACTGTCGCCGTACATCTGTCGTTCGCCAGCCTTGCCGACTTTGACGTTGTTCCCGCGCAGAAACCAGACGCCGTTCTCGACGGCGCGCGCCGTGTGATCCGACCGCACAAACGTGAAATGGTTGATCAACCCGTCAATTTTGATCGCGTTGTAGTGCGGCGCGAAGATGATCCGCGCGCCCTTCAACGCGAGGATGCGGCACGGCTCCACATACCCGCCATCCGCGCAGATGGCGACGGCGAACGGGACGCCGTTACGGTGGAAGACGGGGAACTCGCGTCCCGGCGTGAAGTAGGCGTAGCAGGGGAACGCCTTGCTGTATCGCCCCAACACCTCGCCGCGCTCGACAACAATCACCGTGTTGAACAGTTTCCCGTCGCGCCGTTCGTTGAACCCGACCATCCACGTCGCGGAGATGTTTTTCGTCCGTTCCACCAGTGACTTGATTTGGGGACTGCCCAACTCGAAACTGTGTTGGCGGGCGGTCGGTTCGTCGGCGAAGTAGCCCGTCAGGTAAGACTCCGGGAACGACATGATCTCGACGCGGTTGGCTTCGGCGTACTCCAACCCCTCGATGACCTTCTCGGCGTTCGCGGGGAAGTCGCCGTCGTGACACTCGCACTGGTAATGCCCAACCTTGATCCGATCCGACATCGTGTGATCCCTTCCGTAGATCGAACGAGGTTCCTGAGGGCGAACAGCCGGTCGCCCCCTACGTACGGTCGTTTTTGGTACGATTCACCCTCTGAGAAGGCGTCCGTACTCGGAGATCGGCGGCTTGCCGAACCGTTCGATGTACTCCGCGTCGATCCAAGCGCCGAAGGAGGTCGCCGAACGGAACCCCAACGACTCGTAGAACGCGACATCTTCCGCAATCGCCTCGCCGTAAAACGGCAACTCGATGCCGGGACGCTTCCAGTTTGAGAACCGCGACACGTCCATCCAGTACTCGAGCACGTGGGCGCGCGGCATGTCGAACGCTCGCGTCAGACGGAGGAGCGTTGCGGCGTGTTCAGTGTTCGCGGGGTCGGTCGGGTCGTTCAACGGGAGGGCGGAGTTTCGTTTGATCGGCGCGTATTCCAAGAAAAGCGCGGACGACGGTTCCACCTGCGACGGCGGCTCCAACGTGTTCCAGTAAGCGAGGTACGCGAGTTGCGCGTCGGACTCCCATGCGGTCAGCGCGTCGGCGATGGCGTTCATCACGCGGACGTTCTGGTCGCTCGGCGAGAGGTTGGCGCAGTCGGGACAGGCGCACCAGGGCTGCGCGTCGTCCGCCCAGTAGTAGTGGCGATTCGTCGTTGTCGGGAGGCGTTTCGCGTACGACACGGCGCGGTCCGCCACATGGTCGAGCGCGTTGCCGTTCGCGGAACAGAGGTTTACGTCGGGGACACGCTCGCGCGACTCGTTCATGCGGAACCAGTGCGGGTGTCGCTCAAACTCCTCGCGCGGGAGCAGGGAACGGAGCGCGTGCATTTCGAACTCGATGTCGATGGCGCGCCGTTCCGCGAGACGGAGGAGCATTTCGCCGTCCTCCGACTCCACAAACGCGACGGCGGTATCGGGATCGCAGTGGATACCAAGCAGGTTCAAGCCAGCCTCGACGAGCCACTCGACCCACGTTTCAACCATCCCTTCTAAGTCGGACGGCAACAACACGATCCCACGCCGTTCAAACCCCATGTGTGGCGATCCTTCCTTAACGCCCTCCGTCACTCGTTCTTCACTTCTCCTTGCTGATCGAGAAGTCCGTGAAGCGGATCCAGTGTTGTTCGTCGGCAGGTCCGTTGTAGCATTGGATACTGACCTGATCGTTTTTCGGAGCGGGGAGCTCGCCTTTCGCGGCGGTCTGATATTCCGACTCGCCTTCGGGTCGATACAACGCCTCCCACGAGTTCGCCGTCACGACGAGGCGCAGCCGCACGCTTTTCGCCCGCATCGAGGGGCGACCGGGAATGATGAACAGGTCGCCGTCGATCAGTTCTTTGACGATCTTGAAGACGGGTTTGCCGTCGTTGTACCAGGTGATGCCCGCCTGTTCGTACTGCTGCGTGGGGCGGGTGTGGTTCATCACGGTGATTTCGATGGCGAACGCGCCGTCGTTGCGGTCGGGCGCGGTGCGGACGAGGGCGTTCTTCACCGTGTCCGCGACGCCGGGTTGGACGCAGATTTCAAGCCCCTCGTCGCCGAAACGCCAGGTGTCTGGACTCTCGCGGAGCCACTCCCAGCCGTCTCCCAACTTGCCGTTCAGACTGTCTTCAAAGATAACGCTCATGTTGATTCTCTCGCTTTCTCTTATCGTGATAAGTGCGCTGTCTCGCAGGTTCGACGGATAGCTTAGTGTAGATCGGCGCAGCGTGAAAGCCCCTGTCAGAACAGCTACCAGGTCTATTGAGTTCTTAACAATTTGGCGTTCGGAGCGTCCGGTGTCGGTTGGTGATGTCTATTGATGCATCGCAAAGTTCAGTCGCCATACGGTTCGCGTATTTCCGTCGATTGATCCTACACGCGATTCAGACACCCTGACCTGGCAATTGTTAAGAACTGAGCAGCCCTGGAATAGCTACGCAGCATCTTGATTCTAATCATACGCCAAGATATAATGCATATTATCTCATGTATATAATTGGATTACACACAAAATCACATATTGAGTGAGTTTCATTATGCCCAACCTCAGTTGGAAAGACGCGATAATAAGAGTATTAGAAACAGCTACTGACCCGATGCATTATGTGGACATAGCTGAGGCGGTTTCCGAACAAGAATTAAGAACGGAACTGGGTGCTACTCCAGCTCAGACTGTCAATGCAACGATTTCAGTTTCTATCCAGAGTGATGGAGATGATTCTCCATTTCTTCGGGTTGCACGAAGCCTGTATGCGTTACGTGATCGCTCGATGACGCAATCGATGGATACTGATTCATCAAGCGAAGTCTTGTCAACTCAAGCGAACGAGGAATCGGACGGTACCGGACTAATCAATGCTTTTGGGATGTACTGGGCGCGATCTGGAGTTCGATGGACATCAAAACCCCTTATACTTGGACAAGCAACAGTCAGTAGTACAAAGGTCGATTTCTGCGACCAGCGTGGTGTGTATCTTCTACACGATGGTAGATCGGTCGTGTATGTTGGTCGTGCAATTGAACAGCCTCTTGGAGTTCGCCTCAAACAGCATGTGTCGGATCGACTGAATGGACGATGGGATCGGTTTTCTTGGTTCGGCGTCTATGAAGTGGCAGAAGATGCTCAGCTTCTGCACAATGGTGATGCTCGATACGGCGTCGATATGCTCATCATCACGATGGAAGCATTGCTGATCGAAGGACTTGAACCACCACAAAACAGAAAAAGTGGTGACGGATTCAGAGCGAGAGAGTTTCTTCAAGTCGAAGACCCTGAGATTCATAAAGATCGAATCCGGCAACTCATGAGTGAGCTTGAGAAGCAACTGTAGATGATCACTCGGTGACGGTGACGACCTGTTCCGCTCGCGCGCCGCGACCCGCTTCGTCCCATACTAACAGCGTGACGCGGTACGTTCCCGCGTTCGCGTACGTGTGCGTTGCGTCTGCGTCGGTGGAAGGGATGCCGTCGTTGAAATCCCACAAAACGCGGGCGATGTTGTCGGACGCGCTCACGAACCGGAGCGTGTCGCCGACGTTCGCTGTTGTCGCCGACTGAATCCCCGCGACGGGAGGCGGCGCGGGAAACAACTTCGCGCCGGGAAGAAAGTTGCCGCCGTTGCCCCGAAGTTTGATGACGAGCCATTCCAGCACGGTATAGTCTTCGGGACCCCTCACCGCGTCTCCGCCATTGTTCTCGATGACGCACCGGACAAAACTCAGCGCGTCGATGTTCTCGCCGCCCAACTGGATGCCGAGCCGCCCGTTGTCGCGGAACTCGCACTCCTCCAGCGTGACGTGATGGACGTTCCCGTTCGTGCGGAAGCCGTGCCCCGAATCGTTGGGGTAACGCGGGTTGCCGACGTTTTTGTAGGTGTTTAGGAACTTGCAGCGATAGAAATAGTGATAGGCGATCCCGCCCTCTTCCCCCTGCAACTGCGCGCCCCACTGGTTGCAGCCTTGTATCGTGTTGTAACCCCAGTAGATGTAGTTCTTCGGCTCTTGGTTTGAGACGGAGATGCCGACGGTCGAGCCTTCGTCCACGAGGTTATCCGTGAACACACAAAAGTTCGAGCCGACGAGCTCCAGCCCCGAATACTTGTAGACGCCGCTCTTGTCGCTGACGACATTGCGGCGGACGGCGGTGTAGTCGGAGCCGTCCACACTGAGCCAGTGGTCGATCACGTTGTCTTCGACGATGCTGCGGTCGCAGCCGCCCCACACCTCGATGCCCAACCCCTCGCCCTGAGAGCCGCCGACGCGGTTCTCGCGGATGACCAAGTCGGTCGAGCCGTCGTTGCCGAAGATGCCGCCGCGCCCCGTGTCGGTGATGACGTTGCGGAGCACGCGGTTGCGGGACGATCCCCACGCCATGCGGATGCCGCCGCCGAAATCCGCGCCGACGCCGATGTTTGTCAACATGCAGTCGGCGATTTCGCTGTCGGTGACGCCGTTCGCTTTGGTGGGATTGTTGCCCGTGAAGTAGATGCCGAGTGGTCCGAAGCCGTCGGTCGGCACGAAATCGCGGATGGTGAGGTGGTGGAGGTAGAGGCGATGCGCGTTCGACGCGGAGACGCCGTGCGCGGCGTTTGGGTTGCGGTTGCCGTCGATGGTGAGGTTGGCGATTTCGACCCGCCCGCGTCCGGTCAGGTTGAGGACGCTCGCTTCGTCTTCACCCGTGAACCGGAGGACGGTCTTCTCCCGCCCCGCGCCGATGAGTTGGGTGTTCGAGTTGGGGCGGACGCTTTCGGTGATGTCGTACGTCCCAGCGGGGAGGGAGACGGTATCGCCATCGGCGGATTGTGCGATGGCGGCGGCGATGGCGGTCGAATCGAAACTGTCCACCGTGATCGTTTTTGCGATGGTCGGAAACGTCGCAGTGGTCATCAGGCTGATTAGGGCGCAGATGACGATTGGGGTTGGTCGCATCGTTTCTCTCCGATTACGTAGAAGCCGTCGCGCGATGCCACTTCAAGACAAGCGGTCGGATGCTGTCACCCTCACCCCTAACCCCTCTCCCGTCAAGGGCGAGGGGAACCGGATATCCCCATTCTTGACGCTGAAATAGTATAAACGTTGCGCGCCGTCATGTGACAGTTTACGAGAACATGCCCGTCCAACGGAAATCGCTCGGTTCTACCGTCACCCGCCGCCCCTCCAGCCGAACGCGCCCCTCCGCCATCGCCCGCACGACTTCCGGGTACATCCGATGCTCAACCGCTTGTATCCGCTTCATCAGCGTTTCTTCCGTGTCGTCCCGTTCGATGGGGATGGGGAACTGCGCGATGACGGGTCCCGAATCGACCCCCTCATCGACAAAATGGAAGGTGACACCCGTGACCTTCGCGCCGTACTCCAGCGCGTCGCGCGCCGAGTGCGCGCCGGGAAACGCGGGAGACAACGCCGGATGCGTGTTGACGATCCGCCCGTCCCACCGTCGCACAAACGCCGACTGAAACAGTTTCATGAACCCCGCCAACACGATCAACTCAACGCCCCGCGCGTTGAGTTGCGCGTCGATGGCGTCGTCGAACGCCTCGCGCGTCGGGTAGTCGCGCGCGCGGACGACCGCCGTTGGGATTCCCGCCGCCTTCGCCCTGTCGAGACAGTGCGCCTTGTATCGGTCGCAGAGTACTAAGGCGATTTCGACGGGCGCGTCCGGGTCGGTGTGAACGCGGTCGATCAACGCTTGCAGGTTCGACCCGCTGCCGGAAGCGAGGACGGCGATCTTCATGCCGTGCGCCTTTTCGGTCTTGTGCTATCATAGGGCGGTTGACGAGGCGGTTCCAAATCGCGGCACCGGGAAGGATACCACGAGGAGAAAAGGGATGTCTTTAAGATCGGGGAAACGCCCGCTGGCAGCGGCATTTGTGTTGATGCTGGCGGTCGCGGCGTGCGGCAAGAAGGACGAGAACGCCGTCGATCCGCGCATCGACGCCGCCGTGCAAGCGTTCGCCTTCACGAATCAGGACGGGACGACGCAACGCCTCGCCGATCTGCGAGGCAAGCCCGTGCTGATCGCGTTCATCTACACCCGCTGCCCGATCCCGGCGATGTGTCCGATGACGACGAAGAGCGTCGCGCTCGTCCAAGAGGCGCTCACGCCTGAAGAACGCGAGAAGATCGCCCTAGTGACCCTCACCTTCGACCCCGAATACGACACCCCAACCGTGATGCAGTCCTACGGAGAAGCCTACAACGCAGACTTTTCAAACTGGCATTTTTGGACGGGCGACGAAAAACAGACGAACGAACTGATGGGTCTGTACGACGCATGGGCGGAGAAGGTCGCGGGCAAAGACGAATACAGCCACAACATGAAGGGCGCGATCCTGAACGCGGACGGCACGTTCTCCCGAGAGTTGGCGGGCTCTCAGTGGGATACGGATGAAGTGGTCGCCCATCTCCGCAGCCTTATTACCCACAATTGAGGCGGCGTGTTGCCAACGAGCGTTCCGCGTGAACGACGCCTCGCACTCCGCGCCAAATCGGTGTTAGCCGGGTGAATCGACGTTCGCCGTTTCCGCCGCCACATTCGGCGGCTCTTCCTGATCGGACAGCATCCCCAGTTTGCGAAGTCTCGGCGACGCGAACGCCATCGAAACGACGACGGCAATCGTGCCGATCCCGCCCGCAACGACGCTGATGACGGGCGTCGTCAACTTCGCCACCGTGCCCGATTCAAACCCGCCGATCTCGTTGGATGAGCCGATGAAGATCGCGCTCACGGCGGAGACGCGCCCGCGCATCGCGTCCGGTGTCAGCATCTGCATGAGCGTGTGTCGCACGACGACGCTGATGTTGTCGAACGCGCCCGTCAGGAACAGCATCGCCATCGACAGCCAGAAGTTCTTGGAGACGCCGAACACAATCGTCGCCGCGCCGAACCCGGCGACCGCGAGCAGCATATTCCGCCCCGCGTGTTTCATCGGCGGCATGTGCGCCAGCATCAGCGCCATCAACAACGCTCCGGCGGCGGGCGCGGCGCGAAGCCATCCCAACCCCTGTTCGCCGACGTTCAGGCAGCAGATAGACCGCGCCGCCCAACAGCACGGCGAACAGGTCGAGCGCCATCGTCGTCAGCAGCAGTTTCGTGTTCCAGACGAAGCGCAACCCTGCGAAGAAGTTCGTCAGCGTGACGGGCTCCTTGCCCTGAGTCGGCGCGTCGTCCTCAAACCGGAGCGTCGTCAACGCGATCATGAACCCAAGCGAGGTCGCCGCGCCGAACACGTACACCGCCGGAAGACTGCGAACCGCCAAGAATCCGCCGATGGTCGGCCCGACCATGCTCGCCACCTGTTGGACGCTCGTGCGCCACTTGATCGCGTTCTCGAAATCGGCGCGCGGCACGAGTTTCGGCAGCAACGCCGTCCGCGCGGGACGCCCCAGCGTCGAGGCGGTCGAGTCGCAGAACAGCAGCAGGTACATCCACCAGATCGACGCCTTCGAGTGCGACACCCACGCCAACCCAAGCGACGCCGCCGTCATCCCGACCATTGAAATGGCGATCACCTTGCGTCTGTCGAATCGGTCGGCGAGGAACCCCGCGGGGAGGATCAACGCCATCATCGGGATCGCCGCGACAAGACCGACCAGCCCCAAAAGAAACGCGTCGTTCGTCCGCTGATAAATCTCCAGCCCGACGGCAAGCGACTGCGCGCCCCATCCCAACGTGACGAGAACGGCTCCGGCGGTGTACCGTCGGTAGTTCGAGTAGGTGAATGCGGCGTACGGGTTGTGTGAGGAGTTCGGTCGTTGCATCTATTCGGCGTCGTTCGATTCGGGCGGCGGCGAAGCCTTCTTTGGCGGGTTCGCCGCAACGCGCGCGAACGTCATCCGCAGGTCGTACAGTTTGTTTTCGAGGTAGTTCGTTTCCGGCGCGATGCGGTCGCTTTTCGTCTTCTCCTCCACCACGCCGAGCATGTCGATGGCGTACTTCGCGTAAGGCAGATTGACGACCGGCTCGTTCGTCGTCGGATTGGGAATCCCGCCGAGCGCCATGTACGCCTGATTCACGAAGAAATCGACAAGCGAATAGAACGTCGGCGTCGGGAGCATCGGCTCGCGTTCAGCCATTCGTTTTCCTTTCGTCGTGAGGGGTGTCCAATTTGGATCGGTCGATCTTCTTCGGCGTTATTTTAACACGTTGGACGCTGCGGTCATCCGCCGCAAGCACGTTCACCATGAAATCGTCCATCTCAACAACATCGCTGACGTGCGGAATCCGATCAAGCCGCGCGATGACAAATCCGGCAATCGTCTCGTAGTCGCCGTCCGGTATCTCGATGCCGATGCGCGAGAGCTCTTCGTTC
>JAQBWJ010000051.1 GCA_027625215.1 Candidatus Poribacteria bacterium | reverse complement strand
ATGTGCGATTCCGAGAACTGAAATGCCATGAGTCGTCGCTCCCGAAGTCGTGGACGGAACTCGTCGATCTTCCGATTGGGGAGCATACGCGCCGTCGGACGGGTGAGTCAAGACGCCGATGATCGGACGTACGTTCATCTCCCGTCGAAACAGCCGTGATCCCGCGCCCTTGCGCCGTTTGACACCATCAACACAAATGCCTTACACTCCGCTCGTTCGACGATCTCGCCCCGAAAAACCTATGTGGAAAAGGGCTCGCCGCCCTTGACCACCAACACGCCCATTGTCGTTGGAGTAGGAGGCTCCCCCGTATGCCGAAGCAGTACACCACCGATGCGATCCGCAATGTCGCTGTCGTTGCCCACGCGAACACGGGCAAGACGAAGTTGATCGAGGCGTTGCTGTACACCTCCGGCGGACTCGACCGCATCGGCAGCGTCCAAGCCGGGACGACCGTCTCCGACTTCGACCCCGACGAAATCGAGCGCAAAACGACCCTCGCCGTCACCCCGATCATCGCCGAGTGGGAAGGTTACAAGATCAACCTGCTCGACACGCCGGGTTATGAAGATTTCTACGGGGAGCTCGAATGCGCCTTGAGGGTCGCCGACTCCGCGTTGATTCTAGTGGACGGCGAGAGCGGCGTCGAAGGCGGCACCGAGAAAGTGTGGGACGCCGTTCGCAAGGTGAACCTGCCGCGAGCGGTCGTCATCAACAAACTCGACCTCGACGGCGCGGACTACGAAAAAGCCTTGACCAGTATCGAGGAGGTCATCGGCGAAACGCCTGTCAAAATCCACATCCCCATCGGCGCGGGCGCATCGTTCAAGGGCATCGTGGATGTGTTTTCGATGAGGGCGTGGGTCTACGCCGCCGACGGCAAGACCTACGAGGAGACCGACATCCCCGACGACATCGCCGGACTCGCCGAAGAAGCCCGCGAAGCGCTGGTCGAAGCCGCCGCTGAGGGCGAAGAGTCGCTGATGGAAAAGTACTTCGATGAGGGCGAACTGACTCAGGACGAGTTGTATCGCGGTCTCCGCGCCTCCATCGCGGAAGGGCGATTCGTCCCCGCGCTCTGCTGCGCCGCCGAAACGGGCGTCGGCGCGAACGGCGTCCTCGACTTCCTCGCGCACTGTATGCCGTCGCCCACCGATCACCCCATCGAAGCGACCGTGAACGGGCAAGCGATTGAACTCACCGCCGACCCATCGGGGCCGCTCGCCGCGTTCGTCTTCAAGACGGTGTACGATCCGTTCGCGGGTCGTGTCAGCCTGATTCGCGTCTATTCCGGCACGTTGAAGCCGGAAACGGTCGTCAACGCGCGCACTGGCGAGACGGAGCGCATCGCAAAAGTGGCGATGCAGCACGGCAAGCAGTCGTTGGAAGCGACCGCCATCGTCGCGGGAGATATCGGTTCCGTCGCCAAGTTGGAAGAAACAAAGACGAACGACACGCTCACCCGCGCCGACAAGAAGGTTGTCATCGCTCCGGTACAGTTCTCGCGTTCGAACGTCCGCCTCGCCGTCTATCCGGCAACGGACGGCGACGACGACAAGTTGAGCGTCGCGTTGACGCGACTCCACGAGGAAGACCCCACGTTCATCGTGGAACGCGACTCATCGACCCACGAGACGATCATCTCCGGTTTCGGCGAACAACACATCAGCGTGATGCTTGCCCGCGCGAAACGGAAGTACAACGCTTCGGCGCGAACGCAATCGCCGAAGATCGCGTACCGCGAAACGATCTCGCGCGGCGTCAAGGGCGTCGACTACACCCACAAGAAGCAGTCGGGCGGATCGGGTCAGTACGCGCGCGTCGTGATCGACGTGGAACCGACCCCGCGCGGCGCGGGGTACGAGTTCGTCGACAAAATCTTCGGCGGCGCGATTGACCAGCAATACCGCCCAAGCGTCGACAAAGGCATCCAGCAGATGCTGAAAGACGGCACGCTCATCGGGTTCCCGATTGTGGATGTGCGTGTCACGCTGGTAGACGGCAAAACGCATCCGGTCGACTCGAAAGACATCGCCTTCCAAACGGCGGGGCGAGGCGCGTTTCGCTCGGCGTTGGAACAGGCGGGCGTCGTCCTGCTCGAACCGATCATGAGCGTCGAAATCCTCTGCCCGGACGAGACGATGGGCGACATCATCGGCGACATGAACTCGCGGCGCGGGCGGGTCATGGGGATGGACCAAATCGGCAGACGACAGGTCATCAAAGCCCAAGTGCCGCTCGCCGAACTCGACCGATATCAGACCGACCTCAAGTCGATGACGAGCGCGCGCGGCTCCTTCACGATGCAACTCTCCCACTACGAAGAGATGCCGCGCGACCAACAAGAAAAGGTCGTCGCGGAACTACGGGGAGAGGACGAGTAATCCTCGTCGCAACCTTGAACGTCAAACGGGCGGGGGAGTCAGGTCCTCGCCCGTTTTCGTTCATTTTCGGCAGGAATATCTGCGAAGGCGGTCAACCGACGCGGCTTGACCCCGCGTTACCTTACTTGGGGACGTCGCATGAACGTCCGCGTCTCCTCGCGCGATTGGGAAACCCGCGCTACCTTGAAACGTTCCACCCGGCGACGCCCGTATGACTTGGGTGGATTCATGTCGGTTGCGCGTCGAATCACATCAAACCGGATCGCGTCAAACGCGCGGATGGAAAAGAGAACGTGCGATGAGTTTTAACGGGCGTCTTTGGAGCGTCGCGGTGCTCGTGATTGCGGTCGTGTTGCTCGCGTTGAGCGGGTCGAGCCTGGTCGCCGATTATCGAGGCTACCAACAGGCGCGCGAGATCAAGAAGGAGCGCACCGCTGCGCGCGACGCCCTGATCGCCGAGCGCGACCGTGTCCTCGAAACGGTCGAACAATTGAAGAACGATCCAAGCACCCGCGAGGGGCTCGTCCGCACGATGGGATACAGCAAACCGGGCGAGTACATCTATTTGGTCACGAAGAAATCGACTGCCTCGACGACGAAAACGGACCCATGAAGCAAGAATCGCGTGGAACGAGTTGGTTGCCGCTGACGGTCGCGTTGGCGGCATTTGTCTGTACGTGGATCGCTCCGACGAGGGCGACGTCGCCGCCTTTTTGGGATGGCGCGGAGCCTCGCCTTTCGTCGTTGATCCCGCGTCAGTCCGTCGCGGCGACGGAAGGCGCGTTGGCGACGATCCACAACCCCGCCGCTCTCGACGCCCGAACGGAGTCCGACTTCGTCTATATCCGCACGTTGAGCGGCGACTATCAGAAAGACGACGCCTTTTTTCTCGGTTGGAAGGGACTGGGGGTCGGGTTGGAATACGCCTCTGCGGAGTACGGCGGCGAGACGATCCCCGTCCGCAAGACGACGGTCTCCGGCGGCAGCCACATCGGGCGCGGACTCTATTGGGGAACGTCTCGCAGTTGGTATGCCGCCGATGAAGACAACCCTTACGACGACCTCAGTTCGTGGGATTTGGGCGTTCTCTATCGCAAACGGTGGTTGTCGGTCGGCGGCGTCGCGCGTCAAGTGAATCGCCCGAAGTTCGGCGACCTGCGAATCGAACGCGCCTTTGACTTCGGCGTCGCCATTCGACCCAAAACGAATCGCGCGACGCTTTGGTTCGATTTCCGCAAGTCGGACGACGAATCGTTCCCCGACGCATGGCGCGCGAAACGGTATGCATTCGGGATGGAGTTGGAGCCGATCAACGGGTTTCGAGTCGGCGCGACGGCGTACGGACACGGGCAGTTCGACATCAGCGGGAAGGTGAGCGTCTCGCAGTTCGGGCTCGGCTCGTACCAACGTCTTGATCACGGCGAGGACGGAGGCAACGCGACCTACCTGAACATCCACGAGGGACAGACGCGCAACGCGGTGCGGAACCCCTACTACTCGCTGATCGTTACCCCCGACCAGTGGACGAATGCCTATTGGCGCGTGCGGCGGGATGACTCGATACGCGGCGTCATCGTCAAGTTGGACGGCGAAAAACGCTCGCTCGCCGCGTGGGAGGAGATGCGCGACCAACTGATTGAGCTCCAAGGCAAGGGCGTCAAGACGGCGACCTATATCAAGAACACGGGGACGGGCGGCTATTGGGTCGCCTCCGCGACGGACACGATACTGGTCGACCCCATCGCCGAAATTCGCCTGATCGGGCTGCGGAGCGAAACCGCCTACTATAAAGACCTGATGGACAAGGTGGGCGTCGGCGGGCAGTTCGTGCGCGCCGGAGAGTATAAGTCGGGTATCGAGCCGTATACGCGAATGGAGCCGTCGGAGCCCGCATCGGAGAACACGGCGCGGTTGCTGGACGACTTTTACGGGCGCATCGTGCGCGACATCGCGGGAGGGCGAGGCGTCTCCGAATCGACCGTGCGGGAACAGATCGACCACGGACCCTATCTTGGGGAAGCGGCGAAGATCGCCGCGTTGGTCGATCATGTGGCGATGCCCGCCGAAGCGGAGTCGTTGCTGGCGACAACGTTCGCGGATTCGACCCTCATCACCATCGCCGATTACGTGCGACAGACTGAGCGCCCGATTGAGTGGGAAGGTCCCGGCGACACATTCGCCCTGATCCGGCTCGACGGGATGATGGTGGACGGCGACAGCACGTACGAACCGCTCACGGGGACACGTCTGACGGGCGCGGACACAATCAACCGCGCGATCCGCGAAGCGGCGTACGACTCGCGTGTCAAGGCGATAATCCTCGATATCGACAGCGGCGGCGGGCTCGTCACCTCGTCCGAGTCGATCTGGCGGACGGTGCAGGAGGCGAAACAACTCAAACCCGTGTTGGCGCGTATCGGCGGGATCGGCGCGTCGGGAGCCTACTACGTCGCGGCGGGGACGGACCACGTCGTCGCGTCGCCGTCGTCGGTGACGGGTTCCATCGGTGTTTTCGGCGGGCACGTCTCGCTGAGAGGGCTGTACGACAAACTCGGTGTCGCGCACGTCGCCGATCAACGCGGCGAGAACGCGGGTTTTTTCAGCCAGACGAACGACTTGGATGAGCGACAGATCGCCGTGCTTCAATCTCACATCGACGCCTACTACGACCTGTTTCTCGAGCGCGTCGCGGAAGGGCGCGGATTGACGGTTGCGGAGGCGGACGAGCGCGCTCAGGGACAGGTGTGGACGGGTCAACAAGCGTTCGAGCAGCGGTTGGTGGACGAACTCGGCGGGATGCGCGAGACGGTCGCGCGCGCGAAGGAGATGGCGGGCATCCCGCAGGAGCGGCTCGTGCGGGTGGATATTTTGCCGAAGCAGACCTTCCTCGAAAAACTGATTTCGCGCGGGTTGGACGCCGTCGGCGCGTTCCCGAACCCCATCTCCGCGTGGCAAACGCAACGCGCCCTTGCGGAACGGCTCGCCGATGCGCGACCATTTGCGTGGGCTCCCTTCTCCATCGAAAACTGACGCGCGGCAAATCGGATCGAACCCTCGAACATATGTCCCCTTTTGATTTAGAACGCGAACGCATGGCGCGCGAACATCTCGCCGGACGCGACATCACCGACCGTCGCGTGTTGGCGGCGTTTCGGCGCGTGCCTCGTGAGGCGTTCGTTACCAAGTCGCTCCAAGCGCTCGCCTACGAGGATCAACCGTTGCCCATCGGCGAAGAACAGACGATCTCCCAACCGTATATCGTCGCCCTGATGACGCAGTTGCTTGACCTCAACCGCGCCGACCGCGTGTTGGAAATCGGGACGGGGTGCGGGTATCAGACGGCGATTCTCGCGGAGTTGGTCGAGAACGTCTTTACCGTTGAAATCATCCCGACACTCGCGGCTGAGGCGGCCGCGCGGCTTGAAATGCTCGGGTACGAAAACATCCGTTTCAACGTGGGCGACGGATCGGGGGGATGGCAAGAACACGCGCCGTACGATAAAATCCTCGTCACCGCCGCTCCGAAGGTGTTGCCGACGGCGTTGACGGAACAGTTGGCGGATGGCGGCGCGTTGGTCGCGCCGGTTGGCGACCGCTATCAGACGCTTGTGAAGGTCGCGCGGCGCGGCGAGAACTTGGTGGAAACGCGGCACGGAGGCGTTCGTTTCGTCCCGATGACGGGCGCATCGTCGGCGAATTGAGAGACAGGCGAGGGATCATCCCATGCGCGCGGAACAGGTCACGATCTACAAAGAACCCGGTCGCTACGCCGGATGGCCCGCGAACTACGGCATCTGGAACTGGAACGACGAGATCGTCGTCGGATTTACGGTGGGGTATCACCAGTCCGACGCGGGGTTTCACACACGCGACCGCGACCGTCCGTTTGTTGGGATGCAGGCGCGGAGCCCCAACGGAGGCGCGACGTGGGAGAGCGTTCCCGTCCCGGCGAAGACGCCCGGCGACCGCTCCCTGTCGGCGGACGAACACATGGCGGATGGGTCGGGGCTCCGGGTCGGCGAGGCGTTGGAGGGGAAAAACGCGCCGCAACCGTGTCCCGGCGACCTCGACTTCACCCACCCCGATTTCGCCCTGATGTGCGCGAAGACGGGGCTGCAAGAGGGCTCCCGGTCGTTCTTCTACTTGTCGGACGACCGCTGCCGCTCGTGGCAGGGTCCTTACCGTCTCCCCATGTTCGACCAGACGGGTATCGCCGCGAGGACAGACTATCTTGTCGATGACGCGACGACCTGTTCCTTGTTCCTCACGGCGAACAAACGCGATGGGAAAGAAGGACACATCTTCTGCGCGCGAACGACGGACGGTGGCAAAACGTTCGCCGCGCGCGGATGGATCACCAACGAGCCGAGCGGCTTTTCGATCATGCCCGCGAACGTTCGACTTCCGAGCGGACGCATCCTCGTCGCGGACCGCTGCCGCGAGCGCGTTCACGACCTGACGGACGCAATCAACTGGATCGACCTGTACGCCTCCGACGACGACGGCGCAACGTGGCAACGCCTCAACCGACCCGTCGAAAACACGGGGCGAGGCGGCAACCCTCCGACGCTCAAGCGACTCCACGACGGACGCCTTTGTCTGACGTACGGCTTCCGCGACGCGCCGTACCGCATATGCGCGAAACTGAGCGACGACGACGGGGCGTCATGGTCGAACGAGATCGTTTTGAGAGACAACGGCGGCGGACACGATATCGGCTACCCTCGCACCATTCAACGCGCGGACGGCAAGATCGTCACGGTTTACTATTGGCACGACACACCCGACGGCGAACGTCACATCGCCGCCACCATCTGGGACCCAACGGAGGCTGTTCAATGATTCTCGAAATGGGCAAGCGTGAAATGGAACTCGGCGGCTCGATGCTTGGACATCTCCGCGACTCGACGAACCTGATGGGCGACCCGCACGCCCTCCGCGAACGGATGCGTGACGACGGCTACCTGTTCCTGCGCCAACTGCACGACCCGAAGAAGGTGATGGGAGCGCGGCGCGTGATTCTCAAAGCGCTGAACATGCGCGACGACCTCGACAAGAGCCGCCCAATCGATGAGGGCGTGTTGTCCGAAACGGGGAAGGGGCGCGGGTTTCACGGCTTCAAGCCGATCACCCACGACGAAGACTTCCTCGCGCTCGTTGAGGCTCCCGAACTGATGGACTTCTTCACCGAGTTTTTGGACGGCGACTCGATGACCTACGACTGGAAGTGGGTGCGCGCCGTCGGTAGCGAGGAGTACAGCGGGGCGCACTACGACATCGTCTATATGGGGCGCGGCACGGAGAACGTCTTCACGCTCTGGACGCCGCTCGGCGACGTGACGTACGACATGGCGCCGCTCTGTTTTCTGGAAGGCTCCAACAAACTCGACATTCTAAAACGCACCTACGGCAAGATGGACGTAGACCGCGACCATGTGACGGGCTCCTTCTCGAACGACCCCGTTGAAATGGTCGAGCGGTACGGCGGACGCTGGCTCACGTCGGAGTTTCAGGCGGGAGACGCGCTCATTTTCAGCATGTACACGATGCACGGCTCATTGAAAAACAAGACGAACCGTTATCGTCTCAGCACCGACACCCGCTACCAACGCGCCGACGAACCCGTCGATGAACGCTGGATCGGGCGCGAACCGAAGGGTCACTACGGCTGGTTTCAGGGCAAAACGGTCACGATGGAGGAAGCCCGCAAGGAGTGGGGCGTTTGATGCATCATTTGTAGGCGAAAGGGGTCGTCCGATGGAACTGGATAACCTGACGGCGATCCCCGACCTCAGCGATCCTGCCGCGTTTCGCACCGTTGACGAGCGGAAGGCGGCAGAACGGGAGTTCCTGCGTCGTTTGTACGAGTTGTTTCACCGACTCTTAGCCAAATACGGCAAGTTTGAGGACAGCGTCGTCACGCTCAATCAACTGCACGATGAACGACTCAACGAACTAACTGCCCGTACAGTTCAGGGCGACGGTCGTTCGTGATATCCAACTCCCACTCACCCGGCTTCCGCACGACCGTCTTGTTGCGCGCTTCGGCGAGATTGAGGTCGGCGTAAAGAATGTCCTCGTCGTCGGGACTTGCCTCCATGAACAACCCCTCCGGCGCGATGATTTGGCTCCGCCCGATGAACCGAAACCCTCGCTCGACGCCGACGCGGTTCGTCGCCACGACAAAGACGCGGTTTTCCCACGCGCGGACGCGGGTGATGAAGTCGG
This sequence comes from Candidatus Poribacteria bacterium, assembly GCA_027625215.1. Lineage (GTDB taxonomy): Bacteria > Poribacteria > WGA-4E > JAQBWJ01. The sequence goes on along the minus strand of JAQBWJ010000051.1, from coordinate 82 downwards.
GCGCGCTTTCGGCGCCTTGGGGCCAATTCGTGGGAAGCACGATGATGTCCGCACCTTGAAGCGCGAGCGTTCGCGGCACTTC
>JAQBWJ010000050.1 GCA_027625215.1 Candidatus Poribacteria bacterium | reverse complement strand
GCAGCGGCTTGCGGCGCGTCTTCCGGCGCATCCGCTTCACGCCGCGCTTGGTCGATCAGGTCGCCGAGCGTCGTGCGCTGTTCCGCAGGTTCCGACGAACGTTCCTGCCGACGCGGTTGCGGCGGACGCGGCTCGTCGCGGCGGCGTTCGGGACGACGCGATTCACGAGGCTCGCGCTGTTCACGAGGCTCGCGCGGTTCGCGCGGCTCACGTGGTTGCGGCGCGGGACGTTCCGCGCGCGGTTCCGCGTCGCCGCCGTCGGTGTCCCGACGGACGGAGGGCGAGTCCACGCGACTGTATTCGTCCATCAGCGACGAGTCCTGTTCGAGCATGTACGCCTTGCGGCTCAACCCGATGCGGCGTTCCTGAAGGTCGAGGTTGACCACCTTCACGTCGATGGAGTCGCCGACTCGCACCACTTGGGACGGGTCTTCGACGTGTTCGACGCTCAACTCGGAGATGTGGATCAGCCCCTCGATGCCGTCTTCCAACTTCGCAAACGCGCCGAAGTTCGTCAGGTTGACGATTTCCGCCTTGAGCGCGGTGCCGACGCGGTACTTGTCCGGCACGTCCAGCCACGGATCGGGTTCCAACTGCTTCAACCCTAGCGAGACGCGCTCGCGGTCGCGGTCGATATCGAGAATGACGACATCCACCTCGTCGCCTTCGCGCATCACTTCATCCGGCTCGACGCGCTTCGTCCACGACAGATCGGAGACGTGGATCAGTCCGTCGATGCCCTCTTCGATCTCGACGAAGACGCCGAAATCGGTGATGTTGCGGACGCGACCCGTCACGCGGGTGCCGACAGGCTTGCCGCGTTCGAGACGGTCCCAGGGGTTTTCGGCGAGTTGCTTCAAGCCGAGCGAAATCTTCTGTCGGTCGGGATCGACGTTCAGGATACGCACCGTCACCTCTTCGCCCACCGAGAGAATGTGGTGCGGATCGACGTTGCGACGTGTCCACGACATTTCGGAGACGTGGATCAACCCTTCGACGCCCTCTTCCAACTAGATGAACGCGCCGTATTCGACAATGTTGACGACTCGACCCTTCACATCGTTCGTGACGGGGTAGCGGTCGCCGATGCCTTCCCACGGATCGCGGGTCAGTTGCTTCAACCCCAAGGAGACTTTGCCCGTTTCCTTGTTGATGTTGAGCACCATCACCTCGATATCCTGATCGCGTTCCACGACTTCCGACGGATGCCCGACACGACCCCACGACATGTCGGTCTTGTGGAGCAGCCCGTCCAACCCGCCGAGATCGATGAACGCGCCGAACTGCGTGATGTTCTTGACGACGCCCTTGCGGGTCTGACCCACTTCGAGCGTTTTCAGCAGGTCATCGCGCATCGACTCGCGCTGTTCTTCCAACAGCACGCGCCGCGACAACACGATATTGCGTCGTCGTCGGTTCAGTTTGATGACGCGCATTTCCAAGTCGCGGTTGAGGAACGCGTCGAGGTCTTGCACGGGTCGAATGTCGATTTGGGAAGCGGGGAGGAAGGCGTACATCGTGCCGATTTCAACGCGGAGACCGCCCTTGATGCGGCGCGTCGCCTGTCCTTTGACGGGGAGTCCGTTTTCGTAGGCGTCGGCAATGTCCTCCCAGATGCGCCGTTGATCGGCGATCTCTTTGGAGAGGACGACCAAGCCGTCCTGGTCTTCCAGTCGGACGAGGTACACGTCCATCTCGTCGCCGACGTGGACGCGGGGCTTGCCTTCTTCGTCTCGTCCGAATTCGGCGAGTTCGATAAAGCCTTCGGACTTGTAACCGATATCAACCAAGACGCCTTCATCCGTGATGGCGAGCACTGTGCCGCGCACGACTTCGCCTTCTTGGATGTTCGCCAGAGAGGCGTCGTATGCCTGTTCAAGCATCGCGTCGGAGAACTCTTCGTCTCCATCCGGCAGATCAATGGCGTTGACGCCCGCTGATGGCGCGTCTTCGATCTCCACCCGGCTGCCGACTTCTTCGGAGGGCTGTTCGCCTTCCGGTTCGGGCGCGGCTTCCGTCGGCTCTTCGACGGTCTCCTGCTCAGGAGATTCGGGTGTTTCGGTCGGTTGTTCGGTCGCTTCGGTAGGTTGTTTCGTCTCTTCAGTCATACTCGATGGGGTCTCACCTGCTCATTAAGAAATCGGTCGGATTATCTCGGTGTCCGTTCCTCGTGTGCAGGTTTTCTCCTTGAAAAATCGTGAGTCGTGTTGTTTTGGGAACGCCGCCGCGCTGCGCGCATACAAATACATTGTGAACTCTACTCTACAAGACAATGGCTGTCAAGGCAATCCGCGCGAGTACGGACGCCCTTTCGCGCGATTCCAAACGCCTCATTACGGTACGTGAAATCGGATGCACTTTTTTTGACGCATGATTTTTCTCCCCCACGTCGATCAGCCGCCGCCGTTGGCGCGGGCGCGCGATTGCCCGACTCGCTCCGCGATGGCGCAAACCACGCGCGATTCCCACCCAAACACGGAGACGACTCAGGGGGGGGCTCGTCACGTGAAAGAACTGCCCACTCTCCCCCCAGTGTTATTCTTCGGCAGCAACTTCGTTGTCATGGGAGTTGGACGGAGAACTTCCAGAAGGTTGTTTCATAGCCCAAATGGTCGTAAAACGCGGCCGCTTGCGGGTTTTTAAGCGTGAAAGCGAGTTCGACGCGGGGCGCGCCGCGTTCCTTAAGCCACCAATGGCTGTATTCCATCAACGCCTGCCCAAGATGGCGGTGACGCGCCGAATCCACGACATGCAGCGCGACCACCATGCCGTAACGTCCCCCGACAAACGACAGCGACGGACGCTCGAACACGCGCACCACACCGACGGCTCCAAGATCATTCGTTTCGGCGAGCAGGATGGTCTCGCCCTCGTTCGCAAGAGACGATTCGAAGGCGTCGCGGGTGATGCCGGGCTGCATGGCGGGCGCGTACTCGTCGGGAGAGACATCGTGGTGGAACCGCATCGACTCGAACAGGAGTTCGCTGACGGCGGAGTAGTCGTCCGCCGTCGCCTCGCGGACGCGAGGGTCGTCCGTCGCCTCGACGTTGGAGAGCATCAGGTTTCGCCGTTGCCCGATTCGCTGGTAGCCGTACCGCTCGAAGAACGAGCAGGACTTGGCGTCTTCATACAAGACATTGACATCGACGCGACGCGCGCCTTCGCTTCGCACCCATTCGTGACCGTGTTCCACCAACGCGCCGCCGATGCCGCGTCCGCGCCGCGATTCCTCGACAAAGAGGTACGCCATCGCGCCGATCTTGCCCTCCAGCACGATGGGCGCGGGTTGAACGGCGAGTCGAAGGATGCCGACAACGGCGTCGCCCTCTTCGGCGACAAGCAACGTCGAGCCGGGCGTTTCCGTGCTTTTCACCAAGTAGTCGAACGTGCGGATCGGTCGCACCGGCATCTTGTAGATGTGCGGTAGGAAGTCGTGATTGCGCCTGTCCGCCCCTTCAAAGAGGGCGTCCACCGCGTCATAGTCCGACGCGCGCGCGACACGCACCGATACGCTGTTCATAGGCAAGGAGACTTCCGATTTTTTGGAGGACAACAGACGCGCCATAACTGCGCCCCAAAAAACGCGCCATACGTCGTCCGATTCCGCCCGCAGGGGGGTACTTTACCGCAACTCTCCATAAAACGCGACCGTTGCCTTCTTGATATGGACTCCACCATTCGTGGCGGTTGTATGCGGTGAAAAAAAGGAAAATCCAGGTGGGACAGTGCGAAGTCGTTTCCGTGCTGGGGGTGGAACTGTTTCGGGAACGGATCGCGTCGCTGCTGGAGGCGGGGTACCGTCTCGTCGCGGTGCAGTCGAAGCAGACGCACACGGGCGTTTGGTATACGGCGGTGCTTATCCAAGATAGGTAGAGAACGCCACGATCAATCGGGGCGGCGCGGTGGAATGGGGCGCAGGATGGCGCGGCGTTCGGGTGTGAGGCGTTCCAGCAACTCGTCGGGCAGTTCGTAGTTGAACCGCTCGCGGACGTAGCGGGGCGAGTAACGGAAGACGATGCTGCGTCGGAAGCCGTCGTTCGTGCGTTCGGCGGAGCCGTGCGTGATCGCGTCGGTGAAGAAGAGCGCGTCGCCCGCCTTCAGGTAGACCTCCTGCGCGCCGAGCGCCGTGCCTGCGGGTTGCCCGCCGCCGTCGGCGACGATGCCTTTGCCGTCGCGGAGGAGTCGGGGGTGGATTTCGGTCGATTTGTGGCTGCCGGGGATGAGGGCGGTCGCGCCGTCGCCGGGTCCGATGTCGGTCAGGGCGATGAGGACGTTGATCTGCCCGACCATCCACGCGCCGGTGTACTGGTGGCGGAAGGTCAGGTAGAACAGGGGCGTGTGTCCGCCGCAGTGGATGTAAAGGTAGCCGCCGGGACCGCGCACCGTCAGGAAGTTCTCGTGGATGGACAGCCCGTTGATCGGGGCGTTGATGTACTTCTTCGCCAAGTCGATCCATGAGGGGTGGTCGATCAACTTCTCGAAGACCGCGCCCGCCGCGACGATGTTCTGGAAGTTGACGCCGTCTTCGCCCTGATAGTTGTGCGTGTGGACGTGTCCGATCCACCTGCCCTGCCGACGGTCGCCGTCTTGCCAAGGCTGCTCGACGTGTCCCCAGTGGTCATCGACCCAGCCGTTCATCTCCGCGAGGTCTTGCGGGGAGACCGCGTTTTCGAGGACGAGGTAGCCGCGCAGGTCGAAGTAATAGTCGCGCATGTCGTCGATCATTATCGAGCGTTTCCCTATTTGATGGATGCGGTCTTGCGCTCAGTAAATCTTACCCGCGATGTGAAGGGCGACGACCGCCGCGATGCCCGTCTCCGGGTCGATCTTCACTTCGGCGCGGGCGGAGTCGGGGTTTTCGCGGAGGTTTTTCTCGACTTCCTCCCGCACGTCCTCCGAGATGAAATAGGACTCGATGCCGTACCGAACGCGGTCGTCGAGGTAGGTGCCGCGCAGGAGCAGTTCGCTCGCTTCGAGCAGTTCGGGCGGATCAAGCATGACGCGGGCGACATGCCACAAACCGTCGTCGCCTTGTTTGATCGTGACGAAGATGGGCAGTTCGCGCACCAAGTCGGTGAGGTCGTCGAGCCCTTCGGGATGCCCGATCTCATAGTCGAGCAGGACGTGGTAGCCGCTCAGGAAGTCGTAGGGATCGACGGGACCCACTTTCAGGAAGACGGTGATGCCCGTCTCGACCGCCTTGTATTTCGACGACGGCAGCATCGCCAGCACAACAACCTGCAACGCGACCGCCAGGATAAACGGGACTCGTTTCAGCGCGTTGTTATACATGGCGCGTCTCCCGTCGCTTCTCGAAGAGGATGCCCGCGACAAGGACAATCACCCCAAGACCGATGAACACGGCGGATTTCAGCATCAACCCCGTCTCATACTCGAAGAAGCGGGAGGCGATCTGCGCCGCAAGCGCGAGCACGCCCGCCCAGAAAAACGAACGGCTCAATCGCCACAGCCCGCCGCCCAAGAAGATGGCTCCGAAGCCGAACAGCGCGACGTTCGCCATGATCGTCATGGAAACGGCGTCGGGGGAAACGACGAGGATCGACAGGAGCAGCGTCGCGCCGACAACGACCGTCCCCGCGAACACGGCGTCGTAGCCCTTCAACGCGCCGCGCCCGATCATCCACCCAACGACGCCCATCGAACCGAGCAACAGCGCGACCGACCAGTACGACCACGCGGCGAACGTCGGGATCGCCTCGTCATAGAGCGCTTCGGCGATCTCGTGGAACGAGAGGACGTAGGCGAACACGCACAGCGCGAACACGCCCAACCCCGCGCCGACCTGCCCGACGGACTCGTACCGCCCGACGAGTCGGTGGAATCGGTGGAGCGCCCACGCTGCCGTCGAGACGGCGACCCCGGCGAACATCGCCGCGACGCCCTTCTCCGTGTGCAGCCCCGCCACGTACGCCGACGACGCGCCGATCATCAGGAGGCTCGCCGTGTAGCCGAACATGGAGCGTTTCCAATAACTCAGACCGAGAGAACCCGCCGTCGCCGCAACGGGGAACCACAACGTCCACGCATCCGGCTGCGCTTCCTGCGACTGAACGAGCCACACGAACGACATCACCATCGCCACGACGAGGTTCGGAACGCTGCTGACCGCCCACGCCACCGCCAACGCGCCCAACGCCCACGCCCCAAACGCCGCGCCTTCACGCGATTCGAGGTGATAAATCTGTCCCATCAGCCCAATGTTCGCGCCGAAGATCAGCGTGCCGAGCAGGATGAGCGCGTGACCGAGATGTTCGCGCCGCCCGTCGATCTTCCACAAGAAGTAGCCGATGCCGTGCGCGGCGAGCATCACGCCGTACAGAAGCGCGATCTTCGCGGAGACGGGGATCGTCTTCCAGTTCGCGGCGACGAACGCCGTCACCCCGATGCCGACCAGCACCGCGCCGATCACGAAGATCGTGTGGGTGAAACGGCGTTCCGCCTCGCGGGTGAGGGAGTCGAGGGCGTAGCGTTGGGTGAGATCGTCCGCTTGGGAGGGGTCGATCAGCCCGTCGCGTCGCCAGAGGTCGAGCTCTTGGCGGAGGTGACGGCGGAACGTCCACGATTTGGTGAGGTCGTCAGACATGGGTATCCAACTTCGTTGGGAAGAAGTGACGAGTGAGGAGTGAGAAGCGAGCTCCGACGGAGCGTCATTCCGGGTTACTCGCTCCTCACTTCTCTTTTCTCACTTCTCTCCCTCTAAACGGGTTCGCGTTCGTAGACGACGTATCCGGCGTCGTGCAGCCCAAGACGCTCGTAGACGGCGCGGGCGCGGTCGTTGGTGTTCAGGACGTAGAGACGCATCGCGCGGACGCCGTGTTGACGCGCGTCGTCTATCGCCTTGTCGTGCAGGGCGCGGAAGACGCCTTTCTCGCGCCAGTCCTCGCGGACGTAGACGCTCTGGAACCACCACATGGGTCCGTTGCGCCAGTCGCTCCACTCCATCGTCAGCATCAACTGACCGATCACCTCGCCGCCTGCTTCGGCGACGAAGTAGATCGCTTTCTGTTCGTCTTCGAGTCCCGCTTGGACGCCTTTCTCGACCGTCGGGCGGTCGAGGTGGATGTCCTCCGTCTCCGCCGCGAGCCGGATGTTGTATTCGACCAGCGCGGCGTGATCGCGCATCTCGGCGCGACGGACGGTGACGTTAGTTGGCGGCATCGGCGGCTCCGTTCCAGTTCTTGCGACGGTAGAGGGTCATCAATCCGCGCTTCGAGGTGTCGATCAGGTCGTACGACTCGCCCAACTGACGGAAGATGCGTTGCGTGTCTTCATTGTCCCGATACCGTTCCTGCATGTTCCACACGAGGACGTAATCGACGTGTCCTTTGCCGTTCGAGCGCCGGGGGTAACTGTCGATATCGACCCTCGGCGGGATCGCCTCAATCGCGCCGTCGATGGCGAGATGGGCGAACGGGTTCACCTCCCAGATGAACAGCACCGGGAAATAGGACGTGTTGCCCTCGTAGTTATCCAATTCTACCACGCGACGCTCTGCGGCGATATAGCCGGATGCGTGGAGGAACAGTCCGATGCGTCGCGCCAGTTGGCGACCGTCCGGCGCGATGCCGACGTGCGAGAAACAGAGCGGCAACACGGTCGTGTTCGGTTCGATCAACTCCATGCCGGAGAGATATTCGTCGAGGTAGTCGTTCAGTTCGGCGTATCGGACGGTGTGGAGCGTCAGGAAACCGAGCGTCAGGGCGATGGCGGCGACTTGCACCGTTCGCTGGAGCGCCCGATGGACGGGCTGCGCGCCGAGCCACAGGATCAGGGCGAAGAAGGGGTAGAACATCAGCCGATGGCTGATGAAACTGCCGCCGGACATCGCATCCGGCGAGATGAAGTAGAGGACGACATAGCCGACGGCGACGAGGGCGAACACGTCCCACCGATGCCACCGACGGCGAACGATCTTGACGACCAACCACGCGACCGTCGCCGCGACGAACAGCCACACAACCGCCGTCGAGAGCGCGATTTCGCGGTCGTCGTAGGAGGTGAGCGATTCGAGGACGCGGAGCCTGTCCCACTGATATTGGAAGGGAAGTCGGTCGGAACGCCCCGCGCCTTTCTGGTTCAGGAAGACGACACCCAGCAGGAACGTCGGGAACAGCGCGTACAGGGGGATCAACGCGCGATTCTTGACGCCTTCCCACAGAATGCGACCCCTTCCCCTATTGGATGAAGGATGAGAAGCGGGCGAATCGCGCCTGCCGAAAAGATCGAACACCGTGAACCACACCGCCAGAAATCCGATCCCCAAGCAGACCGTCACCAGCGAGACGAGGTGGCAGAAGTACAACGCCAACGCGAGGAAGGTCATCACGACCGTCTCGCGGAGCCCGAACCGTTCGCGGTGTTTCAGCCAATATCCGAAGACGAAAAAGTAAAGCGGCAGGCTCCACATGAAGTTATAGAAACCCATGTGGTAGAGGTAGTTCGGGACGAAAGGGAAAATGAGGAAGGCGACGAGTCCCGCGTCGGCTCGGATGGCGCGGAGCGCGTACCTCACCGACAGCGGCAGCAGAACGACGTAGCCCGTTAGCACCAGTTTCTCGGCGATGAGGATCGGCAAGAAGGCACCCAACGCGGCGAGCAGCAGGTGGCTCATCCAGTTCGGATCGAGGTTTTTGTTGAGGTGGTAGTACTCGCGGTAGATGGTGCGGTCGGGGTGGTGGAACTCGCGGAGGACGGTCGCGTTGTTGAGATGGGCGGGTCCGTCTTGGGAGGGGAAATATCGAAACGCCCACACGGGAACGAGTTGCAGGACG
>JAQBWJ010000049.1 GCA_027625215.1 Candidatus Poribacteria bacterium | reverse complement strand
GAACGACTACGACGGCAGGCTCAAAGTAACGAAGGTCAACGTGGACGACAACCCCTCGTTGGCGCAGAAATACGGCATTCGCGGCATCCCGACGCTGCTTGTTTTCAAAGGTGGCGAAGTCGCGCAGCAGGTGGTCGGTTTCGTGCCGAAGCCCGCGCTCGCGCAAAAGGTGGATGCGGTTCTGGCGGGTTAATCCGCGTTCGGAGAGACGGCGGTGGCGCGACTCGACACGGGTTGCGTCACCGCCTTCGCGCGTCCCCAACGGTTGATGACGACAACTCCCGTCAGCGCCACCGCCCCGCCTCCCAACGACAACAGTGTCGGCGCTTCCCTCAGCGCGATCCACGCCATCACCAGCACGCATCCCGGTATCAGGAACAGAAACGTCGCGGTGATCGACGCGGGCAGTTTCGAGAGCACGTACGTCCACGTCACATACCCCAACGCCGTCGGGAAGACGCCGAGATAGACGACCGCAAGCGTCGCCGACACCGGAGCCTCTCGCACCGCCGTCACGAACCCGCGCGAGAACGCGCACATCAACAACGTCCCCGCCCAGATCACGTACGTCGAAAACTGAAGCGGCGTGTACTTCCCGAAGTACGGTTTCTGCACAATCATCCACACGCTCGCCGCGAGCCCGGAGCCGAGTATCAGCAACGCGGACGGCTCCAACGCCATCCGTTTGCCCTCGCCCATCGCAATCAACGCCGCGCCGCTGAAACTGAGCGCGATGCCGCCCCAACCGATCCACCGCAGCCGTTCTTTGAGGAACACCCGCGCGAGGATCGCCGTGAAGACGGGCGAGGCGTTCACGAGCATACTCGCCGAGCCCGCCGTCACGCGGATCATCCCGAAGTTCAACAACAGGTGATAGAGAACAACGCCCGTCAACCCGCACACCGCGATAACGGGCAGGTCTTTGAGGTCGGGAAGACGCATCCGCGTGGCGAGCGCGTAAACGCCCAACGTCGCCGACGCGACGAGAAACCGCAGCAGCACAAGATGTCCGGGATAGAAGACCGTCACGGTCACGCGGATCGCCGGGAACGCGGACGCCCAGAACAGCACCGTCGTCACGAGGGCGATCAGGACGCGGCGGTCAAACTCTTTTGGCATAGGGGGAGGCATCCGCTTCGGGTTGGAATGACGAGGTTCCCTCCGAAGTGTAGCCGCCGACCGCCACCGAAAACGATGTAGAATCAGCCGCCGAAATGCTCGGCGATGAACCCCCACGACCCCGCCTTATAGTACCGATGCCCGCCTTCGCCAACGTGCAACCGACAGTCGTCCTCCACCCCCGCGACGGCGTAGACCCGCTTCAACCGCTCGTACGCCTCGCGCACATGCTCGATGGGGAAGATGCGGTCGTCTTGACCGTTAATCGCGCAGAAGGGTCGCGGGGCGATGAGTCCCGCCACGTCGTACATCTCGCCCAGTCGCAGGATGCCCGGCACGTAGTTGCAGTCGCAGTGGTGAATTGTCCCGATGCTGCCGACGAACGTACAGAAGTAACAACTCGGCACGGCGACCGAGATGCGCGTGTCGCACGCCGCCGCGAACAGCGTCACCGTGCCGCCGCCGGAGTTGCCCGTCATCGCAATCTTCGAGGCGTCCACGTCCTGCGTCTCAATCGCCCAGTCGATCAGGCGGCTCATGTCCCACACGCGCTCGCCGATAGGCGTCCGCCCGACAAGAACGCCGTGCATCAGTTGCGTGCGGCACGAATGGACGGCGTTCTTGTCGATGTCGCCCTTGACGCGCGTCTCGCCGAACGCGCGGGTTGTCGGGGCGATGGCGAGATAGCCCTCGCGGACGGCTTGCACGGCGATGTCGCGCTCGCCCTCCTGCGCGGACTTCGCCTCCGCGTCGTTGTGGGTAATCCCGGCATAGATGTGGGGGTGGTTGTGTCCGTGCGGCGTCAGGACAAGCGGCAGTTTGCCCGTCGTGTTTTTAGGTCGAAGCAGGTAGAACGGCAGCGGCACGGTCGGTTCCGTCCACAGATGCCACGTTTCGAGCAGGTAGTCGCCCTTGTCCTCGACGGCTCTCTGTTCGGCGGTAGGCGTGTGGTCGGCGAGGTCGCGCGCGAGGTTGTCCAACCCCAACAGTTGCCTCAATCGCGGTCGAAACGCCGACTGCCATGACTCGAACTCGGCGCGTGTCGTCGCATGAAACGCGAATTCGCGCGGCGCATTTTGATACGTCGTCGCAAAATGTCGGTCGGAATCGTACATCGTGTTTATCGCTCCCGATAGCGAATGTCCCGCAGGTGGACGGGTCCGTGATCGCCCTGAATGAAGTGCGGTCCGCGCGGCACGTTGTCGTTCCACAGCCAGTTCGAACCCGTCGGACCTTTCAGTTCCACCGCGTCATGGATCAGCGACCCGTTCAGTCGGACGGTCATCGCCACGCCCACCATCGTGATGTCGAGCGTCTGCCACTCTCTCGCGGGCTTGGTCACTTCCACGTCGGGCGACTTGACGCGGTAGATCGCGCCGTTCATGCTCGGCGTGTCGTACGTCTTGCCGTAACTGTCGAGCATTTGGATTTCGTACCGCCCGCGCACGTAGATGCCGCTGTTGCTGTCGGTGGGCATCATGTATTCGAGGTGCAGGTCGAAGTCGCCGAACTCTTTCTCGGTGATGAGATCGACGCCCTTCGACTCGTTGATGAGAACGCCGTCGCGGACGATCCATTTGTGTTCGCGTTCCGGGTAGCGCAGACGCCATCCGGTGAGGTCGTTGCCGTTGAACAGGTTGATCCAGTTTGACGCCATTGGGGGGTCGGCTCCTTGATATCCGTTGTGTATTGACGGAGAGGAGTGTCGCATGTTCTTGGGGCGGGATGAAGGTGGAAGGTTAGGTATAGTCGGACGAATATCACCATGAATCGCAGAGATCATCTCGCTCCAACTCGTCATCGAGGGGTTCGAACTCACACTGAGTTTTCATCATCACGTCCGCCATCGCCACGCAGCCCTCGCGTACGGCGGCTTCGAGTTCCGCCTGCGTGACTTTTCGTGTGATGTCCTCGCCAACCGTATCGGGACGATTCGTATAAGGTCGCCATTTCATACTGCACCTAATCTTCCTGCGATCACGAACGCCACGACCAACCGGAATATTAAGTGTACTCGACACGAATCCCGATTGCCGCTCTTTCGCCCCGCGTGCTACTCTTTACCGGAATAAACGCGCTCCCCGCGTGTTTTGACAAATGAGGGATAGGAGCGGAGCCATCGGCAGTCTACGCGCGTTGGGACCTTACCTCAAACGGCACGGCGGCGTGATTATCCTCAGCCTCGTCATGCTGGGCGCAACGGAACTCCTGGCGATGTTCTCCACGAACGTCCTGCGAGACGCCATCGACAGCCTCGGCGCAGAGGTCGTCGGATGGACGATCACGACGTACGCGCTCGTGTTGTTCGGGCTGGTCCTCGCGCAAGGCATCATGCGCTTCATCTCGCGCTACTACATGGGCTATGCTTCACTCTTCATCGAGTACGAAATCCGCAACGACTTCTTCAGCCACCTCCTCCTGATGGAGCCCGGCTACTTCGTCAAACAGAACGTCGGCGACCTCATCTCGCGCGCCATCAACGACCTGAACTCCGTCCGCAACATGCTCGGTCGCACGCTGATGTTCTTCTCGTCGTCCGTTTTTCGGATGCCGCTTGCGCTCGTCTGGTTGTTCCTCATCAGTTGGAAATTGACGCTCATCACGCTCGTTCCGTTTCTGGCGATGCCGTTCATCATGGCGCGCATGTCCACGAACATCCACACGCTGTTCGAGTCGATCCAGGAGCAGTTCGCCGCGATGAGCAGCCGCGTCCGCGAGAGTTTCAGCGGCGTCCGCGTCATCAAGGCGTACACCCGCGAGACGGACGAAATCCGCACGTTCGATGAGATGAACGACGATTTCATCCAAAAGAACCAAACGCTCATCCGCTACGAGGCGCTCATCTTCCCGATGTTCACGTTCATTCCCGGCATCAGTTTCGTGCTGATGCTGTGGATCGGCGGCTACCACGTCGCCAACGGGTCGATCACGTTCGGACAGTTCACGCAGTTCCAGTTTCTGCTGGGCATGTTGATCATGCCGATGGCGGCGTTCGGGTTCACGTTCAGCGGCATCCAGCGGGGCGCGACCTCAATGGGGCGCTTGAACGACATCATTCAGACCGAACCGCTCATCAAAGACCCCGACCCGCGCCCGACGAACGAACTCCCGATCATCGGCGACCTCGAACTCCGCAACCTGACATTCGCCTATGAGCCGGACTTGCCGGTCGTCCTGAACGACATTTCGATCAAAATCCCCGCGAAGTCCACGACGGCGATTGTCGGTCCGACAGGCTGCGGCAAGACGACGCTCGTCAAACTGATCCCGCGCCTCTATCAGACCGAGCCCGGCATGATCCTCATCGACGGCAAGGACGTGCGCGACTACACGCTGAAACACCTCCGCTCCGGCATCGGTTTTGTGCAGCAGGAGTCGTTCCTGTTCTCCGACTCCATCGCCGACAACCTCCGCTTCGGCGACCCCGACGCGGGCGAGGAGGACTTGGTGAAAGCCGCCGAAGTCGCCCATCTGATGCCCGAAATCGACGACTTCCCGCTCGGCTTCGACACCGAAGTGAGCGAAGGCGGACTCACCATCTCCGGCGGACAGCGACAGCGCACCTCGATTGCCCGCTCGCTGCTGGCGCGCCCGAACATCATCATTCTGGACGACGCCTTCGCCTCGGTGGACACCTACACCGAAGAGACGATTCTCAGCAACCTGCGCGAATACCTGCGCGATATCACCGTCATCCTCATTTCGCACCGCGTCTCGACGGTGAAGGACGCCGATCAGATCATCGTCCTCAACGGCGGCAAGATCGAAGCGGTCGGCACGCACGAGGAACTGACCGCGCGACCCGGCTTCTACAAAGACCTCCACGAGAAGCAACTTCTCCAGCAAGAGCTCGAAGCGTTATAAGCCGCGAGAGAGCTCGATCACGAGGCGTTGTAAATGAACGAAGAGTTCGGCGACGGTTTCGAGGAACACGAACTAACGAAAATCTACGACCGCGACATCGTTCGTCGGTTGATCGCCTACGTGCGCCCCTACCTCAAATGGGTTGCCGGAGGGATTTGCCTGACCCTGATGGGCGAGTTCGCGCGGAACTTCACGCCGCTGATCGCCAAGCACGCCATCGACGCTTATTTCGAGACGGGCGCGCTCAAAGGGCTTGATGTCGTCGGCGTGTTTCTGGCGATGCGTTGGCTTGTCATCGCCTACTTCGGGCTGCTCGTGCTCGACCTGTCCTCCTCGTTCCTGCGGGAATACGTGATGCAGTTGATGGGACAGAAGATCATGCGCGACATGCGCGTCCAAATCTTCTCCCACGTCCACCGACTGCACGCGCAGTACTTCGACCAAACCGCCGTCGGGCGTCTGATGACCCGCGTGATGAACGACGTTGCCGCCCTGAACGAACTGTTCGCGTCCGGCATCGTCGGTTCGCTCGGCAGCATCATCGGGTTGATTACTATCGTGACGATGATGTTCCTCGTGAACTGGCAACTGGCGCTCGTGACGCTCTGCGTCCTGCCGATTATCGCTGTGGCGACGTTCGCGTTTCAGATCATCTCTCGCAAGGCGTACCGCGAATGGCGACGCCAACTCTCGCGCCTGAACGCCTTCACGAACGAGCGCATCACTGGGTTGACGACCGTGCAACTGTTCAACCAGGAAGAGAACACGAACAAGCGATTTCTCGGCATCAACGACCAATACCTGATCGCCGCCTTCCGAGCGGTGACGGCGATGGCGATGTTCGGTCCCCTGATCGAGTTCGCGGGCGGGCTTTCGACCGCCGTCATCATTTGGTACGGCGGCGGCGAGGTGATTCAATCGCGCGCGACCGTCGGCGAACTGTTCGCGTTCCTCGTGTGGGGGCAACGGTTCTTCTGGCCCCTGCGCGACCTCGCGGCGCAGTACAACACGCTCTTGATCGCGATGGCGTCCTCCGAACGCATCTTCACGGTGCTCGACACGAAGCCGCTCGTCACGGACGCGGTCGGGGCGAAGACGCTGACGTCGTTCGAGTCGGAAATCGAGTTCCGCGAGGTATGGTTCGCGTACAGCGGCGACGATTACGTCATCAAAGGGCTCAGCCTGAAGATCAACAAGGGCGAAAAGGTCGCCGTCGTCGGCGCGACGGGCTCCGGCAAAACGACGCTGACGAACCTGCTCTGCCGCTTCTACGACATTCAGAAAGGCGCGGTGCTGGTCGACGGGCATGACGTGCGCGACCTCAAAGTGGAAGACCTGCGCCGCCGTATCGCCATCGTGCAGCAGAACGTCTTCCTGTTTTCGGGCAGCGTCCGCGAGAACATCCGGCTCGGATCGCGGGAGATCACCGACGAGCAGGTGGAAATCGCCGCCCGGTACGTACAGGCGGATCGGTTCATCCAATCGCTCCCGGCAAAGTATGAGGGGGAAGTGAAGGAGGGCGGCAGCACCTTCTCCGTCGGCGAGAAGCAGTTGATCGCCTTTGCCCGCGCCGTCGCGTTCGACCCGGACATCCTCATTCTGGACGAAGCGACCTCCTCCATCGACACGGAAACCGAAATCCTCATCCAAGAGGGCTTAAAACGGTTGCTTGAGGGGCGCACTTCGATTATTATCGCCCATCGGTTATCAACGATTCAGGACGCCGATAAGATCGTCGTGATGCACAAAGGCGAAATCCGCGAAGTCGGGACGCACGCGGAACTCTTACAGAAGCGCGGCATCTACTACCGTCTTTATCAGTTGCAGTATAAGGGTCAGGAACTTCAGCGTCCGTCCGAAGGCATCTAAGACGTGAACGCCAGAACGGAGTCTCCCAAAGTGGGTAAGCATATGAAACGGTTGTCTTCCATCGGATTGGCGGTCGCTGCGGTCTTATTCGTGAGTACGGCGCACGCGATCAATTTCGTCTCGTTCGAGGGGCAGTTCGGCGGCAAAGGCTCCGGTAACGGCGGATTCAGCAACGACATTCACCTCGCCTTCGACAAGGCGAACAACGTCTACGTCAGCGACACCACCAACCGCATGATCCAGAAATTGGATGCGAACGGCGGTTTCGTTTGGCAGTACCCGGCGGCGGATGCGGAAAAACTCGATGTCGTCCTGTTCAACCCAGGCGATGTCGCGGTCGATATGGCGGGCAACGTCTACGTCGCCGACATGACCGTTTCGCCCGTGCCTCAGGACAAGGCGACGCAGCCGCTCTACGTCTACACGCCCGCCGTCCACAAGTTCGGACCGAACGGCGCATTCGTGAAGACGATTGCGATTGACCAACTGACGGGCATCCCATCCTCGCCCGTCACCCCCGTCAAACAGATCATCGACGCAGACGGCAAGTACGCGCTCGCCATTCAACCGAGCGGGTTCGACCGCGCCGTCAAGATCGACGTTGACCCGCAGGGCAACCTGTTCGTCCTCGACGCCGAACGCAAATCGAAGCAGGTCGTCTACAAGTACTCCACCGAAGGCGAGCGCGTTGCGACGTTCGGACGCTACGGCGCGGCGGCGGGCGAGTTCGATTCGCCGCTTGATCTCGCCGTCGGCGCGGACGGCAACGTTTTCGTCGCGGACACGGGCAACCACCGCGTCGTCAAGTTCGGTAACGACGGAACGCCCATGACGACGTTTGCGAATCGCGGGTATGGGTCGAACGAAGTGACCGCGCCGCACTACATCTCGGCGACGGAATCGAACGAACTGTTCGTCAAAGACGACACGAACTTTGTGCGACGGCGGTTGGGTCCGCTTGGCGGCGCGAGTTTCGCGCAGTCCGGCGCGGCGTGGTCGGCGTCGGAGATCGGCTATCGCCAACTGTACGGCGACATAAGCCGAAACCCGCTTGATCCGACCCTGACGGGCGAAGACGCGCTGTCGCTGCGGCTGCGTCGGTTGGAAGACCTCTACCTGCTCGACACGGAAGGTACGGAGCAAAGCGCGTTGACCGACGAGGCGCAGAAGGAAGCCTACCGCCTCCAGAACACGCTCTATCACACCGTCATGAACCGCGTCCTTCGGTTCGACCTGAACGGGCGACACGTCAACACGGCGTCCTACCGCCTCGACCAGTTGGATGAAGAACGCCATGACTTGGAGTTCCTCGCCGCCGACCGCGCCGGACGCATCTACCTGCAAGACGCCAGCGACTACACGGTGCATCGTTACCGCCTCGTCGGGTTCACGCTCAGTTTGAACCACGTCGACGCGCTCTCGTCCTCGCAAGTCATGTCGGCGACCAACGACTTCATCGAAGACTACGAAGACATCGATGAAATCGCGGACACCGAGCAGACCGAAACGGTCACGAACGCAAGTTCGCGGCTCGTGTTGAACTACGACGTGACGCCGACCTTCAACTTGGTGTTCGAGGAGATGTTCTCGTTCGCCGGGCGCGACGGCGATCAGGACTACCCGGAGCGGATCGAAAACGCGATCACGTTTGAAGACCGCAACTACGACAACGACATCTACTTCGGCATCCGCAAGATCACGAACCCGAACCCGTACCGCTACAAAGAGATGAACCTCTTTGCGACGTACTCGAAGGGTTCTTCGCGGATCGACACGGACGCGCTGCGGCAGGACTTGAACAAGCAGGCGGGTCGTCAGGAGGGCGACAGTTCCGAGGCGGGTTTCGGGCTCGATTGGGACCTCTTCCGCGACGTGAACCTGCTGCTGCAATACAACATCTACGATCCGGCGGAAACGAGCCGCAACTACACCCGCAGTTTCTTCGACTTGGAAGGCAACCTCTACCAAGTCCTGCGGACCGAAAACCAGAGCAAAAAGGTTAAGGGAGAGTTGAACATCCGCTTCTGATGTGGGTGGGATCAACGAACATTCAGATGCGTTAAGTTTGAAGGGGGTCGGAGGAAATCCGATCCCTTT
>JAQBWJ010000048.1 GCA_027625215.1 Candidatus Poribacteria bacterium | reverse complement strand
CGTAGATGTTCCGCATCGTGCGCGCGTACTCCGCCGACTGTTTTACCTGCGCCCAGTTCGATGAAAACGTCGATGACGAGGCGACGCCCGCCGCGTCTTCCACCATCAGGCGGACAAACTCGTCGCCCGCCGCGTGGAACGCGAGTTGGATCGTGCGTCGATCAAGCGAGTGGACGTTGAGCGATTCCGAATCGTCCAGCGGCTCCATCTCGGCGAGGCGGCGTTGTCGCATCAACTGTTCGTAGGCGGAAAGTGGCTTCTCCAAAGGCGCAACCGTCTTGGGAGGGGCTTGCGTCCGGGTCGGAGCGCGTCTCGGCGGAGGCGTCGCTCTTGCGGGCTTTTCCGTTTCCGTCGCGGTTGTGGTCGCGGCGTTGTTTGAGGGCGTGGTCGTCGTCGTGTTGCGGACCGGCTCCGGCTTGACGGGCGTCGGTTCCGGCGCGACGGCGACCGGCTCGAACGGTTCCGTGTCCGTTGTCCCCATATCCGTCATGTCCGTGTCCGGCGCGTCCGCGATTTCCTCTTCTTCAGGGACGACGTTCAGCGGGGTCGTCGATTCCGCGCCCGTGATGCCGGGAGGGATGATCGGCTCGTTGTTGATCCATTGCCACGCGCCGTACCCGGCTCCGACCAAGCCCAAGAGCACCACCACAACGCCGATCAGACGCACATGCTCGTTGCCCAACTGAAACCCCTTTTTGCCGCCTGACTTGGCGGGCTTGGGGGTTTCGGCGGGTTTTTCTGTCGGCGTCTCATCGTCATCCAAAAGGATGTCGGGTACGTCGTCGGTCGGTTCCGTCTCGCGGGCTTCGTCCACAGCGAGGACTCCTCAAAGCGGCTCGATACGTTTCACCACGTCGTTCAAATTGCCCGACAGTACATCGAGGGCGATCCTATCTTAACGTCAATCCGAATCGGTGTCTACCACACTTTGGCATGGCGCGTTCCGAGCCCTATTCTGACCTATAGTTGGACAGCAGGTGAACAGAAACGAGACGGATCACAGTAGAGCCGACTCGGTCGTTCGACGACCATCGCCTTCACCCCTCACAAACGTCCGAAACGCCCGTTTGTTCTGAGTTAGTCAGGCGTGAAGGCGTCTCGTAAACGCCTGTCGGTTGTGCGGGATTCGTTCGGTTGGAGCGGTTGGCATAACTGTTGCTCATCTTGCCATCGAGACCGCCATCCGTTTTGCGACCGTGATTTAACTCGGACTGAGGTTTGATCGCAAGGGGGGCGGCGTCTCGCGCGGGAGAGAATCAAGAAACAGAGAGGAGCCACACCATGGTCGAACGAATTCAATCATCCGTCGTGTCGTTGCGTTGGATCGCTTGGATCGTCGTGAGCGCGATGCTCGTTTGGTATCTCTCCGGCTGCGTGATGAAGCCGGTCGGCGCTCCTGCGGGCTCATATCGGGAATCCGTCACCGTCACGACGAACCTGAAAGGCGTCCAACTGGTCGGGGCGAACTTCGCGGGGATGGAACTTGAGAACGCCGATCTGTCCGGCTCGAACTTCCAAAACGCGAACTTCCAACGCGCCGATCTCCGCGAGGCGAACGCGAAGGACGGCAAGTTTCAGGGCGCGAACTTCGAGCAAGCCGACCTCCGCAGCGCGCTCTTTATCCGCGCCTATCTGAACGGCGCGAACCTGCGCGGCGCGAAACTCGGCAGGGCGAGACACGACACCGATCCCGCCGACCTGCGCTACGCCCACATCCAACGGGCGATCTTGGAAAACGCCGACCTGTCGGGCACGTACTTCTACATGGCGCGTTTGGACGGGGCAAACCTCCGCAACGCCGACCTCACGAACGCCGACCTGCGCGGCGTCGATCTCTCAACGGCGGACTTGGACAACGCGACCTTCCTGCGCGCGAAATACGACGACGCGACGTTCTTCCCCGCGAAGTTCAACCCGCTGACGGCGGGCATGGTGAAGGTCGCCGCCGAAAGCGCGTCGGTCAGATGAACGGTGTGGCAAACAGGCTTCCATCGGGAGAGAAACGCATGAGACTCGTATCGACCGTTTGGCTGATCGCATGTGCCGCTTTCGTCGTCGGCTGCTCGACCGTCCCCAAAGTCGGCACGCGCGAGCTCGACCACGAGCAACTCAAATACATGGACCTCGTTGGAGCCGACCTGCGCGGCGCGAACCTCGAAGGCGTCGTTCTCGCGGAACGCAGCCTCTACAAAGCGGACTTGCAGAACGCGAACCTGCGAAACGCCGACCTCCACCGCTGCGATCTCGGCACGGCGAACTTGCGGAACGCCGACCTTTCCGGCGCGGATTTGCGTTGGGCGAACCTCATTCGGGCGGATTTGCGAGGCGCGAACCTCGAAAACGCGATCTTCTCCGACGGCGAGAACATGGGCAACTTCGGGGCGAACCTGCGACGCGCCGACTTACGCAAGGCGAACCTGAAAGGCGCGGACATGAGAGGCGTCACCCTTGAATACGCCGACCTCCGGTACGCCGACGCGCGAGGCGCGAACCTCGACGGCACGGACTTGGGTTGGGCGCAACTCGAATGGCTCAAGTGGTCTGACGCGACGTTCGTTGGGGCGCGTTACGTTCGGGATCAGTACTTCCCCACCGGGTTGAAGCCGGAGGAAGTCGGCATGGTGATTCGCGCCGGAGCGGGCGAATCGATTGGCGGAATGGGCGGCGGCGGCAAAGAAAAGCCCCTCAGCGATTCGTTCCACGAGCGCGGTTTGGGCGGCGGTCGCTGAATCGACAATCGCAAAGAGTTTGAGTGCTAGTGGTTTGTCACGATGAACGTTTGGGATAATCTCCCCCATCCTAACCTTCCCCTCAGGGGGAAGGGACACACCTCCTCCCCCTGAGGGGGAGGATTGAGGTGGGGGTTCTCATTACCAAAGATTCAGCCTGACAGACCGCTAGACCGCGAAAATTATAGCGTCTTTCACAAGCGTACTAATGGTGTCATTCTGAGGCTCCGTGTCGAAGAATCTCTAGCCCGAACGGTCGCATCATTCTCTCGGTTCAACCCGTTGGCAAGAGGTTTCCTTCGACTTCGCTCAGGACAGGCTTCGGCACGGAGCCTCAGAACGACACAGTAAAGACATTGGGAAATCGCAAGTATTAGTGCGGTGAATTGCTGTGATTCATCGGGGATTTCAACGGAAAAAGAGGAGGACGCATCCATGAGAATCACGGCGAGTTGGTTGATCGCATTGACCGTCATTGTCGCGGGTTGCTCGATGACTCCTAAAGTCGGCACGCGCGAGATCGACCACGAAAAACTCCGTTACATGGATTTGGTCGAGGCGGATTTGCGCGGCGCGAACCTCGAAGGCGTCGTTCTCGCAGAACGCAGCCTCTACAAAGCGAACTTGCAGAACGCGAACCTGCGGAACGCCGACCTCCACCGCTGCGATCTCGGCACGGCGAACCTGCGGAACGCCGACCTTTCCGGCGCGGATTTGCGTTGGGCGAACCTCATCCGCGCCGACTTGCGCGGGGCGAACTTGGAAAACGCGATCTTCTCCGACGGCGAGAACATGGGCAACTTCGGGGCGAACTTGCGACGCGCCGACCTGCGTAAGGCGAACCTGAAAGGCGCGGACATGAGAGGCGTCACCCTCGAATACGCCGACCTCCGGTACGCCGACGCGCGCGGCGCGAACTTCAACGGCACGGACTTGGCTTGGGCGCAAACGGAGTGGCTGAAGTGGTCGAAGGCGACGTTCGTCGGAGCGCGGTACGTGCGCGAGCAGTACTTCCCGACCGGATTGAAGCCGGACGAGGTCGGCATGGTGCTGCGAGCGGGCGCGGGCGAAGCGGTCGGCGGCTTGAACTCCGGCGGCAAGGGACGGATGCAGGCGGGCACGGCGACCAACAGCCCGGGACCGTCCTACTTGGACGATGTTCAGACAGGGCGGGCGGAATGATGACGCGACGACGACACATCCTGCTTGACCGACTCGCGCGGCTCGCCGTGTGCGGGATGCTCGCGTGGAATCTGGGCGGTTGTGCGACGGCTCCCCAAGTCGGGACGCGCGAGATAGACCACGAGTTGCTCAAGCACATGGAGTTGGCTGAGGCGGATTTGAGCGGCGCGAATCTCGAAGGGGTCGTTCTGGCGGAACGCGATCTACGCAAGGCGGATTTGAAACACGCGAATCTGCGAAACGCCGACCTACAGCGTTGCGACCTCAGAGGGGCGAACTTACGGAACGCCGACCTCTCCGGCGCCGACCTGCGATGGACGAACTTGGCGCGCGCCGACTTGCGCGGGGCGAATCTCGAAAACGCGGTGCTTCGCGTCGATGGCGATACGGACGACGACGGAACGAGTCTCCGGCGCGCCGACTTACGCAAGGCGAATCTGCGGGGCGCGGACATGCGCGGCGTCATTCTCGAGCACGCCGACCTCCGATACGCCGACGCGCGCGGCGCAAACCTCAACGACGCCGATCTGCGTTGGACGAATCTCGACTGGTTGAAGTGGTCGAACGCGACGTTTGAAGGAGCCCTGTATGTTCGGGAGCAGCAATTTCCATTCGGGTTGAAGCCGGACGATGTCGGCATGATCGTTCGGTCGCATCTGGATGAATCGACGGGCAGATTAGGCGGCAGAAGCGCTCAACTGCCGCATCGCCCTCCGGCTGAAGATTGACATAGTCGGGGGATAATTCAAGGGTTGAGTTCAACATGTCGAATCCGACGAAACGGTTCATAATAGTCCCGATGAGATGACCTCTCATCATTTGCATAACGATCCAAAACAGGTTAGAGGTTAGGGAACAACATCCGATGAAGCGAACACTCCATCAAATCGCATTGAGCGCGTTGTGCGCGGCGTCCGTCCTGACGGCGGAGGCGCAGGTCAACGATGAGAGCGATGTCCAAGAACTGGACACCGTCACCGTCACGGCGACCCGCAACAGCACCTCCGCGTTCGACGCGCCGACCGCCGTCACCGTCGTCATGGAAACTGAAATCAGCCGACGCGCCTCGAACGGCATGATCGACGCGCTGCTCGATGAGCCGGGCGTCTTCACCCAACGCACGACGAACGCGCAAGGCTCCCCCTATATTCGCGGGTTCACCGGATACCACACGCTGTTGCTGATCGACGGCGTGCGGCTGAACAACTCGACCTTCCGCAGCGGTCCGAACCAGTATTTCGGCACGATCAACGTCGATGAGGTCGCGCAGGTGGAAATCGTGCGGGGTCCGTCGTCGGTGTTGTACGGCAACTCGGCGCTCGGAGGCGTCATCAACGTGCGGTCGCGCGTCCCGCAGAGGATGGGAGAGACGTTGGAAGTGCGTCCGCGCCTGTTCGGTCGATGGGGCAGTTCCGCGAGCGACGCCATCGGCGGGGTCGGGCTTGAGGGCGGGCAGAACAACCTCAGTTTCAACGCGAGCGTCACGTTCAAGGACATCGGCGACGTGCAGCCCGGCAAGGGGCGCGACGTTCACGTCAAAGGGCGCAAGTTCGTCATTTGGGACGAGGAAGACGCGCCGACGGGCTTTGAATCGAACGGCAAGTTGTATGAAACGACGAAAGTGTACGACGCCGAAGCCCCGACGAACTACACGGAACTCGCCGGAAACGCGACGCTGAACGTTCGGTTGCACGATAAGGCGTACCTCCGCTTCGCCTATCAGGGCGTGCAGCAGGAAATCTCGTCGCGCTGGGACAAGGTCTCGACGGGCGAGGAGTTCGATGTCCAACGGTTCGACCCGCAAGACCGCCACTTGGGGTACGCGCTCTACGAAGTCAAAGACATTGCGCCGGAGTTGGAGCGGCTCGCGTTGACGCTCTCGTTCCATCGTCAGGTGGAAGGCGTCGAGCAGTTGCCCGTCGGCGGCGACCCCTCGGCGGACACGGTGCGGATACAGGACGCGATCAACTCGTTCGGCGCGACGGTCATCGCCGAAAGTCCGCTCGGCGCGTCGAACCATCTCACCTACGGACTCGACGTGTACCACGACATGATCGCCTCCGAACAGACCGCTCCCAAACAACGCGCATGGGGCATCTATCCGGACGGCTCCACCGCCATCGACGGCAACGCCTTCGTTCAGGACGAAATGAAACTGAACGACCAATGGACGGCGACGTTCGGCGCGAACGCCTCGTTCTACCAGTACAAATCCGACCTGCGGCTCGCCGACCCGACCTTCGGCGATCTGGACAAGTCCGGCACGGCGTTCACCGGCAGCGCGGCGTTGGGCTATGACGTGTCGGACGACGTGCGGCTTCACGGCAGCGCGGGCACGGGCTTCCGCGCCTCGAACCTCTCCGACCTGACGGCGGTGCAGGTGACGAATCAGGGCGTCAGCGCGCCAAGTCCCGACCTTGATCCGGAACACAGCGTCAATCTGGAACTGGGCGTGAAGGTTCGCAAGGCTCGTGTGGGCGGCGGCGTCGCGGCGTTCTACACGCTGCTGAAGGACACGCTCGCCAGCCGTTCGGTGGTTGATGTGTACGGCACGGAACTGCCCGGTTTCGTGACGACGATCCGCAACCAATACCCGAACATCGCCGTCGAGGACATCTCCGTTTCGGACAATCTCGATGAGTCGAACATACGCGGGATCGAGGCGGACGCCTACATCTCCCCGATGAACGGCGTGACGCTCTACGGCGTCGGTACGGTGATACGCGGCGAAGTGACGAAGATCGGCGGCGTCGAACCCGACCCGACGAAGCCGTGGGAAGCGCGTATTCGTCGTGAGACGCCGATTCACGGGACGGTCGGGCTGCGGTATGAACCGATCAATCGGGACTACTGGGGTGAAGTTTTTGCGCGCGCCGCGATGGAGCAGAACCGTTTGGACAACGGCGACATCCGCGACCCGCGCATTCCGGGATTCACGCGGACGGCTGCGGACATGGCATTCGATGAGAACGGGAACGCGATCGACGCCGGGACTCCCGGCTGGTCGACGCTGAACGTTCGCGTCGGAGCCACGCTCTTCGGCGCGTCGCGCGTGATGCTCGCCGTCGAGAACATATTGGACAAGCGTTATCGTTGGCACGGCTCCGGCGTGAATGCGCCGGGTCGAAACGTCATCGTGAGTTTGGACAATCGGTTCTAGACGTCGATCTTGCCTCCTCGAAAAGGTGGAAGCCGCCGTGCACCCGGCGGCTTCCGTGTGCCCGCCCGCCGTACAACAGGGGGCGGTCATTTGGTTTTCAAGATTAGACCCGGTTTGACGCGCCGTTCCAAATCCAAGCAACCCACCTATCATTCCGAACTACTGTGAGGAATCTTTCCGAAGATCACCCCCACAACGCGATGCTTTCGGAGAGATTTCTCCCCGTCGGTCGAAATGACTTGGGGGGAGTGAGTTACAACCGTCACATCGAAAAAATCGAATGACCCCTTCGCCGTACAATTCGAGGGGATTGCCGAGACGTCCCGATGCGTCGTATTGTGCGACGCAACAACATCACGCGCCGCCACCTTCCCCCTTAAAGTAACGAACGAGGAGCCTCACGCCCATGTCGTTGAAACGGTTCCGGGTCAACCCCAAGCATTTCTCGTTTGACGATCACGACCCCGAATTTACGGACGGGCTGAAACATAACGACGTGACCGGCAAGTTGGAGGAAGACATCGAGACGATGGCGGACCTCCAGGAACGCCTGTACGCCGAACGTCGACATTCGGTGCTGATCGTGCTGCAAGCGCGAGACGCCGCCGGGAAGGACAGCACGATCAAGCACGTCTTTTCGGGGTTGAACCCGTCCGGCTGCGACGTGTTTTCGTACAAAAGCCCCAACGCGCACGAGCTCGATCACGGCTACCTGTGGCGTCACTTCCGCGACCTGCCGCAACGAGGACACATCGGCATCTTCAACCGCTCGTACTACGAGGAAGTCGTCGCGGTCCGGGTGCACGAGGAGTTTCTCCACGCGCAACGGCTCCCGCAGGAGTTGATCACCAACGACATTTGGGACCGCCGTTTCGCCGAGATCAACTCCTTCGAGCAGTACCTGACGCAGAACGGCACGCGCGTCGTCAAGGTGTTCCTGAACGTCTCGAAGAAGGAGCAGCGCAAGCGGTTTCTCGAACGGATCCACGACCCGCGCAAACACTGGAAGTTTTCGACATCCGACCTCGAAGAGCGCGAACTGTGGAAAGAGTACGATCACGCCTTCGAGGAGATGTTCGTTCGGACGAGCACGGAACACGCGCCTTGGTACGTCGTCCCCGCCGACCACAAATGGTACACGCGCCACGTCGTCGCGCAGATCATCAACAGCGTGTTGGAAGACATCAACCCTCAGTTCCCGCCCGTGACGCCGCAGCAGGTCGACGCGATTGAGAAGGCGCGCGCCGCGCTTGAGAAGGACTGACCGCCCCGTTAGAGATAGAACCGCGCCGTGAATCATCACACCGAGACTCATGGCGCGGTTGATCGTCTGAGAATCGGTCAAGCGACGATGGGGGCTGTGGAATCATGGTGACGTTGGTAGCGCGATGAATACGTAAAAATAAATGCGGTCTTGTACTCAGGAGCGGAAAGGGGTAGTAAGAACGTTGCCTCCCCTTGCGGAAGGCGGTGAAATTGACTCGTCGGAGGCATCGCCGCTATAATCCTCCCATCCTTGCCTCGCGCATCGCTCACAATACTCTTCCCCCATGAATGAGAAGGCTGGAAAACATGGATGGCATCGACTATGAATACGGAGATGGATTCCCCTGACGCGCAATGTGAATTCCTGATGCGCGGCGTTGAGGAGGTCGTGCCGGAAAACGGACTCGCCGACCTGTTGAAACGCGCCGCCAAAGAAGACCGCCCCATCCGCGTCAAACTCGGCATCGACCCCACCTCCTCCGACATACATCTCGGTTTCGCCGTCGTCCTCCGCAAACTGCGCCAATTTCAAGAGTTGGGGCATACCGCCGTGCTCGTCATCGGCGACTTCACCGCGACCATCGGCGACCCCTCCGGCAAATCGAAAACGCGCCCGATGCTGACGCGCGAAGAGATTGAGGGACACGTCAAATC
>JAQBWJ010000047.1 GCA_027625215.1 Candidatus Poribacteria bacterium | reverse complement strand
TAAAGCCCAAATCGTCCGCAGCGGGGATGACCCCGCTTGAGGTGACGATTCCAATCCCGGCTGGTCGTCGCACAATGCAGATCGGGACGTTCTCCAAAACGCGCGCGTACTGTCATGTGTCGATCCGTGAACCGCGCGCTCCGATCATCGAGCCGCTCATTCTCAACGCGCCGTTCTCGCCTGTAGGCGGGGTGGACGGTCTTCTCGCCGTGATTGCGGATCAGGCGGCGCGCGCGGAGTCCGATCCCGCCGATGCGATCCGTCGCGTCGCGCAGTTGACCGACCGCATGACGGTTGTGGCGGAAGGTTCCAGTCGATGGGCGGAGTTGTTGCTGGAACGGGCGCCGTTGTTGTGCGCGCTCGGCAAGACGAACGTGGCGATAATGGACGGCGAGGCGATCCTTGCCCGCGAGAGGATGAGCGCAACCGTCGTTGAGGCGGCGCAATCGCTCATCGCGGCGGGCGCGCCCCTTCAACACAACGACGGCTCGGCGATCCGCGCGTTGCTCCTCCTTGGCGAGTTGCGGAGCGCATCGGTCGGAGAGGCGACGCTGCTCGGCGTTTCGTATCTGCGAGACGGAGACGCGACGACGGCTCTGAGACAGTTCGCCGCCGTGTTGGACAACGCGCCCAATCATGCGGACGCGCTGTTCTATTCGTCGCTTGCGACCCTGCGGGCGGGAGAGTGGGACGCCGCGTCCGCGTACTTGGAGCGGTTGGATGCCGCGATCCGAACCGATGCGGCGGTTGATCCTGTCCTGCGAGGGCAGGCGACCTACCTGCTAGCCGTTGTCGAACTTGAGCGAGGCGAAACCGACTCCGCTCTCCAACGACTCGACGCGCTCACGTCGAGTTCATCGACCGACGCGCCTATCGAACGGGCGATGCGTCGTCAGGTGGCGTGGTTCGCGGGCAGAGTTCGGCGCGCCGAGACGTTGCGGTCCGACTCGACGGAGACAAACGCGCGTCTCGCCGCGTTCAACGTCGAATGGGCGGATGCGCCGTCGTTGCGTTGGAATGAGGCGACGTTGCGCCAACTCGAAGCGTTCCGCCATGAATGGAAATCGCTCTCGTCGGACGCGCTGCCTCTCGATTCGGCGCGTTTTGCGTTGCAACGCGCGGACTCGTCGGAGCGAGTCGGTCGTTATCTGATATTGTCGGACGTGTCTCCGACGAAGATTCAAGTTGTCGGTCCGACCGCGCTGCGAATGGAACTGCGCGCGCTGTTGCCGCCGTCCGCGTCGCCGAACGAACCGTTTGATCTCCGGTGTTCCATCGAAGACGAGGACGGAGCGACCGTATGGTCGGAATCGGTAAGGGCAACACCTGTCTCGTCCGATCTTGTTCTAGCGGATATCGACGGGGCGCGGGTCGGCATCCGTCGTCAACTTGTCTATCATGTCCCGGCGGGGTCGCACACGTTGTCTCTTCGCGCCGATCATCTCGCGTTGGCGCGGTTCTCGACGGCGACGCCGCTGCCGGGTACGCCGTCTCTCGACCGCGAGTCGGACTCGGCGCCGATCATATGGTTGGAGCCTGCGTCATCAGGCGCTTCGGCGACGCGCGCCAACATCAAATCGGGAACGGATCGCGCTCCTGAAAACGGGGACGCGGCGATCAACGTCGGGCGCGCCAACCTGAGCGAAGCGACTCAAGAGAGCGATTTCGGCGAACGTTCCGCCGCCTTCAACGACGCCCTCATCTACCTGCAAGACCTCGCTGAACAATTCCCCGAACGCGATGAGCCGGGCGCGTTGCTCTCGGAGGCGCGCCGTCAAACGCAATGGCAAAACGTCTTCACGGCGAGCGAGTCGAGCGGATACGAATGGGTCGCCGAACTCGAACAGGCGGAACCGTCGTTGGACGAGGCGTTGTTGGAGCGCGAGTCGAGCGAGGCGGGCAGCGTGCGACTGTCGCCGGATCAACCCGCCGAGTACGCGCTCACGTTGGCGGAACCCGCAACGATGGCGGTTTGGGTTTTTGCTCGTCGACCGATGGACGCCGATGCGGTGGAACCGCTCGTTCCCGTTTCGGTGGAAGTGCGCGTTGACGGCGAGTCGGTCGCGCGGTTCGGCGCGGCGGTCGGGAAGAATGTTTTCTCCCGGTTGGGGGCGTTGTCGGGCGGCGCGCATGTCGTCGAAGTTGTCGCGCGAACGGCGTACGACGACGCGATCATCCGCGCGTCGCTGTTGGTGAATCGACCGCTGAATACGGCGGAAACCCCGTTCCAGTCCGTCGCGTCGGAGTCTGAGTTAGGGTGGTGGGATGTGATGCCCGTTCGCAGCCGACGCTACCTCACGGCGACGGAAGCGAACCCGGTGCGGGCGTTCCTGCAAGGTCCGACGCAACTGCGGGTTCAAGCGCGGTGGCTGCTCTCCACCGACATGGGCGACGCGATGAGCGTCCGCATCCGACGGCGAGGGGAAGTCGATTGGTCGACCCATGAGATTCCGATGCGAGACGCAACGCCCGACGACCTCGCGGGCATCTTCCAGTCGGAGCGGATCGGGCGCGTGTCGGGTCAGAACGACGCGGCGTTCCCGCTTCCCGACGACTCCCTTTACGAAATCGACATCGCGCCGAATGGTGACGAAACATCGACGCTCGCCGTCCGGCTGTCCGCGCGCGTGGCGAACGAGTCGGTCGAGCCGAAGCCGTTGGTTGCGGTCACTCCCGTCTCGTTGTACTATTCGGCATTAAGTCAAGAAGCATGGTCGCAACCCGACTTCTCCGTTCCGACGCGCCTGTTTTCCCGCGTGTCGGGCGGAACGTGGGAGATAATCGCCGGGTACGGCGAAGACCGTCAGGAAGAAGGTGGGGAAACGGTCAACCCGCGCTATGGGACGTTCGCGCTCCGACACCGATTCGGCGTCGGCAACACGTTCTACCATCGCCTCACATTGAAAACGAACGTCGCGGAAACGGGCAACCCCGTGTGGAGCGCGGACGAATCGCTAGACGGTGGGCTGTTCGGCGGGATTCGGTGGACGCTGGACGGGTCGGTTGACGCGCAGCGCGTCGGTAGCAGCGACGAGTTTGCCACCGACGCTTCGCTTGAACTGCGGCGGGTCATTTCGATGGGTCGGCGCATTGCGTTCATCCCGCGAATCGGCGGCGGCGCGTCCACCTCGACCATGACGCGGGTGGAACTGTTCCGCTCACAGTCCGAAGCGGAAGACTTGTTCTCCGAGTACCGACTGAACCACAACCGACAACTTTTCGCCGGGTACACCCTCTGGACGACGCCGTTTCTCGACTTGATCCTTTACGACGCGGCGAGGGCGCGTTCAAACCGCGACCTGTCGCCCTCAAACCTCGACTTCGCGTACCACCGGATCGGCGCACGGAAACTGTGGAAGCAGCGACTCGACACCCACGTCTATCACGAACTTCGCCGCTGGTTCCAAGACGACCACCGCCTCGTCGAGAGTTGGGAAAACCGCGTCTACGGGCGAGCGGAATGGCTGTTGTTCGGGTCGCCGTTCCCGATGTACGCGCGGCTCACGGGCGCGTACACGGTAGATAATCGGGACCTGAACGTGTATTTTAGCCTGACGACACGGTTGAACGCCTCGCGCAATTATGACGACTATCCGTCCGCCGATGTGGACTTCGAGTGGCAGAAGGAGAGCCGTTTCAACCGATACGACTTTTAGAGGCGCTCTCGAAACGAGTCCAACGCATGCCTAAACGACGGTCGAACATCCCGAACGACGCGCTCCCAGCGTTCAGCGGCTTCGACCGCCTTGTGCACCAACGGTTGATCGAATCGCTGTTCGAGGAGATGGGGCGAGTGCCGGAAGCGCGCGTCGAACTGCCGAGATACCCGGAGGCGATGCGGTATGTCGGGCGGGCGTCTCAGGCGATGGCGGTCATCGAGTCGAGCAACGGACGGGTGCGCGCGCTCGACGGGCATTTCCAGTCGCTCTCCGTCCACCTCGCCGAAACGCAACGCCCCGAAGAGCGCGAATCGTTCATCTTCGACTTTCTTTCCGTTGTCACGCCGAACAAACGGGCGCGGCGCGGCGACCGTCGAGCGTTCAAGCGGTACATGGGCTTCGATGTCGCAGAGGAACGGTATCGGCGGATCGTCGTCCACGAAAAGACGCTCCAAAAACTCGCGCTCGACCTGATCGGCTATTCGATTGAGTTGGCGTTCATCGAATTGGGAGACGAACACGCGCATTACGAATCGGTCTTTGACGAACTGAAATTGCAGCCGTTTCTATTGCACGCGATGCAATCGGGTCGGCGGGCGCAGAACCAAGTTGCCGCGTTTGCCGCGTTGGGGCGGATCGTGCGAGCGTTGCCGTCAACGGGTCGGTTTGAGTCGTTGGAGTTCCACACGAGCCGCGCCGTCGCCCGGTACTGCCTCGACACGGACGAAAACGTGTGGATTCAGATCGGCGCGCTGCAACTGATGGCGGAGATTAGCCGCGCGGACGCCTTCCGAGCGTTCGAGCGGCGTCTATTGAGTCCCGCCGAACAACCCGACGACCTGTTCGTGCGTAAGGCGATCCTCGAAATCATCGAACGGCGTTTTCTGGATGACGAAGGGTTTGAACTGGTGCGGCAAGTTGTCGCGCGGCGCGACGCGAGCGACTTCGTGCGCGTTCAGTTGGTGAAGACGCTCGCGCAGTTTGATCGGAACGAGGCGCGCGACTCGCTTCAAGCCTTCGCGTTGGACACGTCGTTTGAGGCATGTCCGCAGGCGCGCGCCCAAGCGGTGATCGAGTGGAGCCGTATCGGGTGGGAAGCCTCGTTGCGGGGCGATGCGGTCGTTCTCGAACAGTCCATCGCCAACCTGCGCGGGGCGGTGGTCGAGGGCGACGACGCGATGGTCCAGCGAGTCGCGTTCGAGGAGATCGCCCACCTGTGCAATCAACGCGAGCTCATGTCGCAGAAGTTTTCCATCGACTCTGTAGCCAAACGCGCGTTGGACGCGCTCGCCGAAGTTGTCGCGCATGAATCGACGCCGACGCAGGTGCGCCGTTGGGCGGGCGACGCTTGGAACCAGATCGTCGTCCACACGCTGCCGGAGTATCAGGCGTTTATCGACGGCGCGTTTCAGAAGATCGTCTCGCTGCGGGACGGCAAATCGCGCATCTTCCGACGGCGAGAACTCCCGGCGGATGAGACGCGACTTGGTCGCGTGCTCGCCTACTACACCCGGCGCGATTTCGGCGTGTATGTCGAGTTTCGCGGGAAGTACGTCCGCGTGACGCGCGGCGACCGCTTCCGTTGGGCGTGGTGGCGCATCGTTCACGAGGCGCGCCATCTCAGTCCCGACAAGCGGCAGGGGTTCAACCATACGGTCGGACGGCGGTATTCGGGGACGATCCGCGCCCACTCCGGCATCATGGGAGAACTGACGCGAACGAAAGTGCCGGGCGAGCGGTTCTATATCGAGGATGAGGACTCGTGGCGGCGATATCTGCCGTTGCTGGACGATTATTTGTCATTGTGTCGACGCGCCTACGCGGGCAAAGAGGTGCGGCTGTTCAGTTCGTACGGCGTCACGACGATCAAGGGTCCTCGCAACCCGTTCAAGCGGTGGATCAATTTTCTCCGCCTGTCGTGGGACTACGACGAGATCGCCCGGATGCGTAACGCGAACCCCCGCGACCGAGAACTCTCCGACCCGCGCCGCTACCTCGAAACGCTGCGCGAGCGGTTCGGTTTTCGCACGACGTTCGAGCCGTACGGCTACACGTACGGCGGATGGCGACACGCTCTCAACGACCCGACACTCATCGAACTGTTCGACGAGTCGGATTGAGGGGAAACGGCGATGGAGTTTCGACATTACCTCGTGACGTTCTCGGAAAACACGCTGGGGCAACTCGCGCTGGTGACGTGCGTGACGCTGCTCGCATTTCTGTATCGGGCGTCGGCGCGGTATCTGGAACTGCGACATGCGCGGCGGTCGATCCCGCTGACCATTGGGGGATGGGGCACGCGCGGGAAGTCCGGCACTGAGCGGATCAAGGCGGCGTTGTTTCACGCGCTCGGCGCGGAGGTGCTCGTCAAAACGACCGGCAACGAGGCGATGTTCATCCATTCCGTGCCGGAACAGAAGCCGATGGAAATCTTCATCTTCCGACCGTACGACAAGGCGACCATCTGGGAGCAACAGCGAGTCACGAAGTTGGCAGGCGATCTCGGCGTGCATGTGTTGATGTGGGAGTGCATGGCGCTGAACCCGCGTTACGTCCGCATCCTGGAGCGCGTGTGGATGAGGGACGACCTTGTGACGATCACGAACACCTACCCCGACCACGAGGACTTGCAAGGTCCCGCCGGGGTGAACATCCCGCAGGTGATGACGCAGTTCATCCCTGAAAACAAAGTCTGTTTCACCGCCGAAGACCAGATGTTGCCGATCCTGCAACAAGGCGCGGACGAACGCCACACGCAACTCGTGTCGTTGGGATGGCGCGACTCCGCGTTTCTGACGAGCGACATTTTGGGGCGGTTCCCGTATCAGGAGCACCCGTCGAACGTTGCGTTGGTGACGAAACTGGCGGGGCATCTCGGCATCGACGCGGACTTCACCGTGAAGGAAATGGCGGACAACGTCGTCCCCGATATCGGCGTGTTGAAGACGTACCCCATCGCCACGTATCTCGGCAGGCGGTTGGAGTTCACGCTGGGCAACTCCGCGAACGAGCGACGCGGTTTCATGAACAACTGGACGCGCACCGGCTTCGACCACCACGACCGCGAGAGCGACGCGGGCGTCTGGATCACCACCTGCGTGAACAATCGCGGCGACCGCATCCCACGCTCCATCGTCTTTGCGAACATCCTCGTGATGGACATCTCCGCGCACAAGCATTTCCTGATCGGGACGAATCTCAGCGGTTTGCAGGGCTATTTGGATGAGGTGTTGAAACGGCGACTGGAACATCTGACATTGATCGACGAGTCCGATTTTGACGGACTCACACCCGACGCGCGGGTCGAGCGGGCGGACACGGAGTTTCTTCGACTGTGCGATGAGTTCAAAGTTCCCGCTGTCAACGCGGCGGATGTCGAACGGCATCTCAACGCGATGCTGACCGGACTCGAACTGGATGAAACGGCGGTTTCCTCTGTGTTGTCGGAGGATGCGCGGGACGCCATCGCTCGGTTGGACGCCGGATCGCCGGCGTTCGAGTCGTTGGGGCAGGCGCTGGAGCCGCATGTCGGCGAGACGGTTGCGGCGGACGTGGTGGCGTTTCTGCGCCGATATGTCGAGGCGGCGGCGTCCGTCGACCGGCTGCGGGAGCGAATCCGCTCGTTGTCCACGAGCGACGCTCGGGCGTGGGAACAACTGAACGACGACGTAAAGACGTTTTCACAGGCGGCATTCAACAGTACACTAGAAGTCATCCAAGACGCGCATGCGACGGGCGATCAGATCGTCGCGCGTATCGCGCAATGCGCGCCGCCGGGGTTCCGCGTACGGATCATGGGCACGCAGAACATCAAGGGCACAGGGCTCGATTTTGTGTATCATTGGCTTGCGCTGGAGAAGGTGCGGGAGAAGGCGGTCGCGCTTGAGTCGTCGGACGAAACGCTGCGGATGGATGCCGTGCGTTGGTTCCAACAGTTTGCGGACTACGGCGTGCTCGGCAGTCAAATGGCACTCGACGCGCTAACCCGCGCGCAAAACGATACGGACAACCACACCGCCGCGATGCAACAACTTTTGTCCGCCGCCGTTGATTACGTTGAGGCGCAGCGTGGGCTGTGCGAGGAACGGCTTGACGAAACGCGACAAATGGGCGCGTTGAGCGCGGCGGTGGCAATGGTCGAGCAGTTTTTCGACGCATCGGACAGTCGAAAACGGCGGCGTTCGGCAGACCGGATTCTTACAGACTTGGTAAACCAGCGCATCTCTCACAACCGCGCCGAGATTGAACTGCGCGACCTGACGAAGCGTCAAAAAGGCGGGTGGTTGGAAAAGCAGGTCGCGCGCGGAATGTCTCGACTGTTCGGGCGTCGGAACCGTTCGACGCAGACGGGTATGACACGGTAGTGAAGAGAGGGTTCGATTGACATGACGATTCTTGTCGTTGAGGATGAACCGGATATCCAAAGCGTTTTGCGAATGACGCTGGAGTTCGTCGGAAAACATGTGGTGACGGTGGTTGACACGGGCGAGAAAGCGCTTGCAACCGCTCAGTCGCTTCAACCCGACCTGATCCTGCTCGATGTGATGATGCCGAAAATGGACGGTTACGAGACGCTTCGACGGTTGAAACAGAACGACGCGACGAGCGCGATCCCCGTCGTCTTCTTGACGGCGAAAGCGCAGGAGAAGGAAGTCCAGCACGGACTCAGTCTCGGCGCGCTGGGTTATATCACGAAACCGTTCGACCCGATTCAACTGAACAAAACGATTCAAGAGTGTCTCGAACGCGCCGAATGACGGGTCTTTCGGCGCGACGACTCCCCAACCAAACGCGGCGAACGTTCACTCGGAGTCACCCCCGCCCATGAACCAATCTCGGTGGCGACTGCCGATGGTGGCGATTCTCGGAGCGGTCGCCATCGCCCTCCTGTTCGGAGGCCCTCTTCGGCGTCTTGAATGGATCCCGTACGACGCCTATTGGCGATGGATACAGCCGATTGAGGACGCGCCGCCCGTCGTCGTGGTCGCGGTGGATAGCGCGTCGGTGAATCAACTCGGCGCGCCGCCATGGGACGCCGCGACCGCCCTTGACCTGCTGACAACCATCTCAAAGGGACAACCCGCCGCGATCCTTTACGCCATCCCCACCCGCGATGAACCGCTTCCCGACGTGCCGAAACCGCTCACCGACAATCTGCGACGACAACTGGTACTCGGCGAGCTCCTCGTTGACGACGCGAACCGCTCGATACAGTGGGAACTCCAACCGCTTGCGCCGTCGCTTGCGCCGCTGGCGGCGGGGTCGGGCGTCGTGCGGCTCGAATACGACGCGGATGGGGTCTACCGACACTTGAACATGACGTACGACGTTGGCGGCGTCTCGACGCCCTCCGCCGTTGCCGTCGCGCTGCGCGTGGCGAGAGGGTCGGCGCTCCAC
>JAQBWJ010000046.1 GCA_027625215.1 Candidatus Poribacteria bacterium | reverse complement strand
AGGCGGTGTCTCGTGAGGGCGCGTATTCGCGCAGACTGTCGCGTACCATGTGCATCAAACCTTTCCGTAAGCGTTTTCGCGCCGAATGGAGCCGTTGCTTGATCGTTCCGACCGGCGCGTCGAGGAAGTCGGCAACCTCTGCTTGGGTGTAACCGCTGATGTAGTAGAGCGTCGTCGCGTCGCGCTCGTGATCGAGTAGGGCGCGGATCGCGTTGAGGATGACGGCGCGAAGTTCGTTGTGTTCGAGTTGTTCGTCGGGCGCGGGGTGTCGGTCCATGACGTTCATCGCCGCCTCCAACGGGGTTGTGGGGATGCGTTTCCGGCGCGTCAATCGGTCGCAACGGCGCGCCACGATCCGACGAAACCATGCCGAGAACGCACGCGGCTCGACCAACGATTCGAGGTTACGCCATGCGTCGATCAACGCCTCCTGCGCCGTGTCCTCGGCGAGTTGGAAGTCGCCCAACAGCGAGAAGGCGTATCCGACCGCCATGTCCTGATAGCGGCAGACGATCTCCTCAAATGCCGTCAGTCGGGAGGATTCCGACAGTTCGGCGTTTGTGGCGCGGACGACGAGGGACGCAATCTCTTGCATGACAAGCCTCAGAAAAACGTCGGAGCGCGGTCGGTTCGATAGTAGAGTGCCGACTTCGGATCGAAAGGTTGGCGAAATCTCCAAACAAAAAACGCCCTCACGTTAGAGAATTACGCGAGGGCGTTCGGTTTGTTTCAGCGTGAATTGTGGCGGGAGGTCACTCCCAAGGGTGAAGCAGCACTTTCCCCGTGTCGTCAGAGGCGCAGGTCTCCATCGCCTTTTGAATCTCGCTCATCGGCAGGACACTGCTGACGAGCGACTTCGCGGCGGGCGACTCGCGGACGACCTTCATCACGTTCGGAAAGCCGGACAGGTTGTAGTGCCAGTTGCCCATGAGCGTCAGACCCTTGCGGATCATGTCTTGGCTGATGCGGATCGCCGTGTCCTCACCGCACTCGCCGACGAACATGACGATGCCCTTGCGACGGGTCGCGTCGATGCAGAGGCGGTGCGCTTTGGGGCTGCCGGAGCAGTCGAGCGAGTAGTTCACGCCGCGTCCGTCGGTCAGGTCGCGGATTTTTTGGAGGATCTGTTCGTCCGCCGCATCGAGCGCTTCCGCCGCGCCGAGTTGTTTCGCGCGGTCGCGTCGCGCTTCAACGAGATCGACGGCGATTACCCGTGCGCCTCTGAAGGTCGCATTCACGACGGAGCCTTGTCCCACCGGACCCAAGCCCGTAATCAGCACCGTGTCGAACGGCTTGACGTTCATTCGGTCCATCGCGCTGTACGAAGGCCCCAACGAACAGCACGCGAGCGACGCTTGGTCTATCGTCAGGTCGTCGGGGATTTTGGGAAGGAGGCGCATCGGTTTGAGGAGGTACTGCGCCATCGTTGCGCGTCCCTCCTTCTGACCGGAGTACGTCTCGAAGTTGGGGGTGTTTTCGCAGTGGATGTACTCGCCTGCGACGCAGAGCTCGCAGACGCCGCAGGGATATTGGGGCATCACGACAACGCGGTCTCCGACTTTGACCGAGCCCTCCTGCGCGACATCGACCACAACGCCCGCCGCCTCGTGACCGAGATTCTCCGCCTTCCACCCGCCGAGCCACCCTTTGTACTCGGTGCACATCGGCGCCGTCTCCACCTTGACGACCGCCCAATCTTTGACCGCCTTCGGGTCGGGCGCGTCGATCAACCCCGCCTGTCGTTCGCCGAGAATCGCCGCTTTTTTCATCGTGACGCCTTTCCTAAATCGCGCGTATTGTCAGGGGAACGATAACGTACGCATCCAACGGCGTCATCCTCATGACACGCTCCTCCAACGTAAAGGAACGACCCCATGCCCGTTCAACCGATTCCCGAAGGCTACCACTCCGTCACGCCGTATCTCATCGTGACGGGCGTCAAGGCGTTGATCGAGTTCTTGGAGAAGGCGTTCGACGCGAAACGGCGCGGCGTTCACGAAATGCCCGACGGCACGGTGATGCACGCCGAAATGCAGATCGGCAATTCAATCGTGATGATGGCGGAAGCGCAGGGCGAATACCCGCATCAACCGACGACGCTTCACCTCTACGTCCCCGATGTGGACGCGACGTACAAGCAGGCGGTCGCAGCGGGCGGCGTATCGGTGCGCGAACCGGAAGACCAGTTCTACGGCGACCGTTCAAGCGGTGTGAAAGACCCGTCCGGCAACTCGTGGTGGATTGCGACGCATGTCGAGGACGTGTCGCCGGAGGAGATGGAGCGTCGCGCGCGCGAATGGAGCGAGAGTCAGAGTTGACAGCAACCGCCGCGCATTCGTACGCTGTCTCTAATATGAATCAACCCTTTTCCGATGCACAACGGCGCGACTTCCAACGCGCGCTTCTCGCGTGGTATCGCCGCGACAAGCGAACGTTGCCTTGGCGCGATATTGACAACCCGTACGCGGTGCTCGTCTCGGAGGTGATGCTCCAGCAGACGCAGGTAGCGACGGTCATCCCTTACTTCGAGCGGTTCCTTGCGCGGTTCCCGACCGTCGAATCGCTCGCGTCCTCCCCGACGGACGACGTGATTCATCACTGGCAGGGGTTGGGGTACTATTCGCGGGCGCGGAACCTGCAAAACGCGGCGCGGGCGGTGGTTGAACGGTTCGACGGCATCATTCCGCGCGATGTGGAGCAGCTGCTGTCGCTGCCGGGCGTGGGGCGGTACACCGCAGGGGCGGTATCGAGCGTCGCTTACGGCGAGCCCGCGCCGATCCTCGACGGAAACGTGATGCGCGTCCTGACGCGGCTGTTCTGCATCGAAGGGAACCCGAAGTCGGGGAAGGCGCATCGGGCGTTGTGGGAGATCGCCGAGTCGCTTGTCCCACGCGAGTCACCCGGCGATTTCAACGTTGGGTTGATGGAACTTGGGGCGTTGCTCTGTACGCCGACGAAGCCCTCTTGCGGCGATTGCCCCGTTTCAACCCACTGTCTCGCGCGGGAACGGTACGAGGTGACGCAGTTCCCCCAACTACCGCCTCGCCCTGAAACGGTCTCAGTAGAGGACATCGCCGTGATCGTTTGGAAGGATGGGCGATTCCTTCTGACGAAACGCCCTGTTGACAAGCGTTGGGGCGGACTTTGGGAGTTGCCGCGCGTACGTCGGCTTGAGGGAGAGTCGCTGGAGGATGCCGCTACCCGGGCGCCGATGCAACGGTGCGGGGTTGAGGTACGGGTGAAGGAGCCATTCGGCGCGATGCGTCACGCCGTCACGCGCTACCGGATTCGGCTGCACGGGTTTGTTGCGGAGTGGGTGTCGGGGGAGGCGTCGGCGGTGGAGTGCGAGGCGGTGGCGTGGGTCGAGTCGGAGGGACTCGAACCGTATGCCCTATCGTCGCCGCAGAGGAAACTGTTGAAATTGGCAATCGAGGAAGCGGATCAAGCGAGGCTGTTTCAATGAGATGCCAAGCGGTCTAGAGAATGTTTCTGCGCCTGCCCCTTGAACGCGCGGACGCGCAGTTGACACCCGTCACGCGCGGCTGCTATGCTAACGATGATGCGTGAACCGCATGATGAACCATCGATTCGGAGGGACGCACAAGATGGGTCTTGATTGGAAACCGCGCGGACGCGATCTCGTCGTCGGCAACATCCCTTGGTTGGCGCGCGCCGCCGACAAAGCCCGCGCCAAGATTCACGGGCAGTTGGGCGACTACATCTACCCGTGCCCGGCGGACAAAGGCTTTCTCGAACGCAACAAAATCAGCGAGCCGGAGTTTTCGCAACTCGTCAAGGAAAACCCGAGCGACGAGCAGGTGATCGCGGCGTTCCGCAAGGTCATCGAGAAGAACAAAGGCTAAACGCACAGAAGGCTGACAACTCGTATGGGTGAGCGCAACGACGACGCTGAACGGAGCGGTGTGCCCGATGACCGCCTGACGAAACTCCGCGACAAAATCGACAGCCTCGACGCCCAAATCCTCGCCCTGTTGAACGAGCGCGGACGCACGGCGCAGGAGATCGGCGCGCTCAAAGAGGGTAATCGACAGGCGATCTACGCGCCGCACCGCGAGCGTCAAGTGCTTACCCGACTATCTGAACTGAACAGAGGCGGCGTCTATCCCGACGGCTCGGTCCGCGCGATCTTCGGGGAGATCATCTCGGCGAGCCGCGCGCTCGAAACGCCGATGCGGGTCGCCTATTTGGGGCCCGAAGCGTCGTTCTGTCACCTCGCCGCGCGCCAAAAACTGGGCGCGAGCGCGGATTTCCTCCCGCAACCGACTCAGCGTGAAATCTTCCGCGAAGTGGAACTGCGCCGATGCGATTACGGCGTCGTGCCTGTCGAAAACTCGACAATGGGCATCGTGGTCGATTCGCTCGACCTGTTCGCGTCGTCGCCGTTGAAGATTTGCGGTGAGATTCTCCTGCCCGTCACGCACAACCTCCTATCGAAGTCGAAATTGGAAGACGTGAAACGGGTGTACTCGCACCAGCAGGCGCTGTCGCAATGTCGCGGGTGGCTGCGTGAACATCTACCGGGCATCGAACAGATCGCGCTGTCGAGCACGTCCGAAGCGGCGCGTCGTTGCGTGTCGGAAGTTGACGCAGCGGCGATCTCAAGCGCGTTCGCGGCGGAGACGTACGGTCTGGACATCCTGCAAGACCATGTTGAAGACCTCGCCGAAAACGTAACGCGGTTCCTCATCATCGGTCATCATTGCGCCGAACCGACTGGCGAAGACAAGACGACCCTCCGCTTTATGCTGCGACACGAGCCGGGAGCGCTGGTGCGGGTGCTGGAGCGGTTTCGAGAAGGCGGCTTCAACGTCACGTCGATCCAGTCGCGTCCGTCGCGCGTGAAGACATGGGAATATGTCTTCTTCGCGGAGGTCGTCGGACACGCGGACAGGCAGCCGCTGAAGGACGCGCTCGTTGAAATACAGTCGGTCTGCACGTCGGTCGATGTGTTGGGGTCGTATCAGCGCGGCTGAGTGGAGAGGTGCGATGAAACGGAAATTTACCGCGAGAGTGTGGCACGAATTCGATATGTATGTTGCTCAGTGCCTTGAAATCGATGTCGCATCCCAAGGTGAAACCGAGCAAAAAGCGGTCGAGATGTTGAAGGAAGCGCTCGAACTCTATTTCGAGGAACCGGACGCGGGGACGTATCCCGAAGCGAAAACGGTCAAGTTCGAAGTCGATGCCGCCTAGACCGATTCCGTATCGAATCGTACGACAGAAACTGTTGCGAGCGGATTTCGAGATTCGGAGTCAAAAAGGCAGCCATGTGAAGTATGTGCGGAATGACTCCGGTCGCAAGATCGTCGTGATGGTTCCACATCGCGCCGGAGACGTGAGACCTGGTACTCTCAGGTCGATTCTTAGGCTAGCCGGGTTAACGTGGGAACAGTTCGAAGCGCTATGAATTCACCGTGTGAAGGACCCTAAGATGCGCCCAAGAGCGGGCATCAACCACATCCGCCCGTATCAAGGCGGCAAGCCGATTGAGGAAGTGCAGCGGGAACTCGGCATCGACGACGTCATCAAACTCGCGTCGAACGAAAACCCGCTGGGACCCTCCAAAGAGGCGGCGCGCGCCATTGCCGACGCCGCGCTGAATACCCACTACTACCCCGACGGCAACGCCTTTTACCTGAAGCACGAACTGGCGGCGCATCTCGGTGTGCTGCCGGAACAGTTGATCTTGGGGAACGGCTCGAACGAGGTGCTGCAACTGCTTGGGGAGACGTTCCTCAATCCCGGCGATCACGTCGTTTATGCGGAACAGGCGTTCGTCGTCTACGACCTGGTTTCGACGCTCTTTGAGGCGACGGTCTCGACGCCTCCTCTGAAGAACGACACGTACGACCTCGACGCGCTCGCCGAAGTCGTCACCCCGAACACGAAACTCGTCTTCATCGCCAACCCGAACAATCCGACTGGGACGTACAATACGAAGGCGGAACTTGACCGATTCTTTGAAAAGATTCCGACGGAGCCGCTCGTCGTGCTCGACGAAGCATATTTCGAGTACGTGCAGGCAGACGACTATCCAAACGGGTTGGACTATCTACGCGCAGGGCGGAACGTGCTCGTGACGCGGACGTTTTCAAAAATCTATGGGCTGGCGGGCGTTCGACTCGGCTATGGGATCGGGTCACCGGGAACGCTTGAACTGATGAATCGGGCGCGGCAGCCGTTCAACGTGAACTCCATCGCGCAAGCGGCGGGTCGCGCGGCGATCAAAGATGAGTCGCATGTGCACCGCAGCCGAGAGGTGAACGCGGCGGGGCTTTCCTATCTGACCGCCGAATTGGACGCGATGGGGTTGACGTATGTGCCGTCTGTTGCCAATTTTTTGCTCGCACATCTCGACCGAGACGGAGCGGCGGTCTCAAACGCCTTGATGAAGCGCGGCGTCATCGTTCGACCCGTTGCGAACTACGGGTACGCCCAGTCCATGCGCGTGACGGTCGGGTTGCCGGAACAGAACGAACGGTTTATTTGCGCTTTGAGAGAAGCGTGCGATGAAATCCCCGTATCACCTCTTAGATCATCGACGAGTTGAGGGAGCTCTGAGGTTGGCGAAGCATCTTGGCGGCGTCGAGAAGTTTGTCCTGTACGGCGTTGGGTTGATCAACGGGTCGATAGGACTGGCGCTTAGGGCGCGCGGGTTTGAGGGCGAGATTGTGGGCGTCGGGCGGCGGGAAGAGACGCTTGAACGCGCCGCCGAACGAGGCGCGATTGACGACTACACGACGGACGAACGCGCAGG
This sequence comes from Candidatus Poribacteria bacterium, assembly GCA_027625215.1. GTDB lineage: Bacteria > Poribacteria > WGA-4E > JAQBWJ01. The sequence goes on along the minus strand of JAQBWJ010000046.1, from coordinate 2,314 downwards.
CTTCGCGGATGCCGACATCATCGTGATCGGCACGCCCGTCGATCTGATCGCGCAAAAAGTCGCTGATGCCGTTGAGATCGCCCCGAACGCCGTCATCACAGATGTCGGAAGCGTCAAGGCGAGCGTTGTCCGCGAATGTCGTAGGACGGCTCCGACGGCTCGGTTTGTCGGGTCACACCCGATAGCGGGCTCGGAGGTGGCAGGCGTCGCCGGTTCAAAACCCGACCTGTTTCAACGCGCGGTCTGCGTCGTGACGCCCGTCGAGGAGACGGACGCGGGGGCGCTCGAAATCGTCAAGGACTTGTGGGAAACGCTCGGCTCGAACGTCGTTGAACTGTCGCCGGAGGTGCATGACCAACTGCTGGCGGCGTCGAGCCACCTGCCGCACGTCGCCGCGTCCGCGTTGACGTATGCCGTCGCGTCGTTTGAGACGAACGGGATCAACGCGCGTTCGCTAACGGGAAAGGGGTTCGGCGATACGACGCGGATCGCCAAATGCTCAACCGACGTGTGGGAGCCGATCATCCGGCACAACGCGACCGCGCTCGCGCCGATGGTGCGTCGTCTCGCGGAGGAACTGGAGCGAATCGCGCACCTGATCGACGAGAAGGATACCGCATCTATCCGAAAATGGTTGTCGGAAGCGCGCGATTTACGGGCGGAAATGGACAAATAGCGATACCATATGTGAAGGGGGCGTGGGCGACACGCCCCTTTTTGATGCACCAGCGGAAAACTCATCATGGCAAGTCGACAGATTCAACCCAAACGGAGCAGCCGCGCGATACTATCCATCGCGGGCGACAAGTCGATCTCTCATCGGGCGGCGATCTTCGGGTCAATCTCGGAAGGGGTCACGACGGTTGAGAACTTCCTCACGTCCGATGACTGCCTGAACACCGTCAACGCGATGCGAATGATGGGGGTGGCGATTGAGCGCGAGGGCGCGACCTTGTCGATCACTGGCGTTGGGTTGGATGGGTTGCGCGTGGCGGATGATGTGATCGACGTTGGGAACTCCGGCACCGGCATTCGGCTGCTGACGGGGCTCGTCGCCGGGCAAAAGTTCAATACCGTGCTGACAGGCGATGCGTCGATTCGACGACGCCCGATGGATCGGATCATCCAACCGCTGCGACAGATGGGCGCGACGATTCACGGCGAGGGCGGGGATCGGCTCGCGCCGTTGCGGGTGACGGGGAGTTCGCTCAACGGAACGCACTATCGAAGTCCCGTTGCGAGCGCGCAAGTGAAGTCATGCGTGTTGATCGCCGGGCTGTACGCAAACGGCGAAACGACCGAGACGGAACCGTCGTTGTCGCGTGATCACACAGAACGGATGCTGATGGGGTTCGGGGCGACGGTGACGCGGGACGGCTTGACGGTCACGGTCGCGCCTCGTCCGTCGATGCGCGGGATGCGCGTCACGGTGCCGGGCGATATCTCGTCTGCCGCGTTCTTCATTGTCGCGGGACTGATACTGCCGGACGCGGAAATCGTGATCGAAAACGTCGGCGTCAACCCGACGCGGGACGGGATCATCGAGGCGTTGAAGGCGATGGGGGCGGATATCACCCTTGAACGCGAACGGGTGATGGGGGCGGAACCTGTCGCGGACTTGCGAGTGAAATCATCCGAGTTAAGCGGAGCGGAGTTCGGAGGCGATCTGATCGTGCGGATGATCGACGAGATTCCGATTCTCGCGTTGGCGGCATCTCAGGCGAGCGGAACCACCGTCGTGCGAGACGCGGAGGAGTTGCGCGTCAAAGAGACGGATCGGATCGCCACAATTTCGAGCGAACTGGCGCAGTTGGGCGTGCAGGTTGTTCCGTCGCCGGACGGGTTCACGATCACGGGCAAGCAGAAGGTGCGCGGCGGAGCCTGTTCGAGTCGCGGCGATCATCGGATTGCGATGACGGCGGCGGTTGCCGGATTGGTCGCAGAGACTCCAGTCACGGTAAGTGAAATCGAATGTATCTACACATCGTTTCCGACGTTCTGGGAGGTCTTGTCGCAGATATGACGGAAGGATCGAGCGCGTTCGTCGTCGCCATCGACGGACCTGCCGGAGCGGGGAAGAGCACCGTCGCCAAACAGTTGGCGGAGGTGTTGGGGTTCGTCCATCTGAATAGCGGGGCGTTGTATCGCGGTGTGACGGTGTTGGCGATGGAGGCGGGTGTTGCGTTGGACAACGAAGTCTCGCTCGCCGAACTCGCTCGCAACGCCGAGATGGTCTTCACCACGACGGGGCGGTTTCTGCTGAACGGGGCGGACAAGACGGACACGATCACGACGTCGGAGGTGTCGCAGGCGG
>JAQBWJ010000045.1 GCA_027625215.1 Candidatus Poribacteria bacterium | reverse complement strand
TGGACGGCATCCCAGAGCGGTGGTCGCTCGAAAACGCGATGCAGACCCCCGAAAACGTCGGCACCGCATGGGCTCAGTGGGACCGCGACGCGCTTTACCTGTTCATTCAGGTGAACCGAGAGTCGATCACCATCGGCGACCCGACAAGGTGGTACGAACTCTCCGACGCCGTCGAGCTCCACATCGCCACAAACCCAGACGGCGACCCTCGCCCGCCTCATTTGGCGACGGACGGCAATGCGTCCAACTTTGTGTTCTGGATACTACCGAAGGGCGGAGGGGTTTCCGGCGACCGCGCCTACGTCGGGCGCGCGAAACCAACGATTCAATACAACGTGCGCCAGATCGAAGTCGCCGCGCGCGAAGGCGAGAGCGCCTACTTCCTCGAACTGCGTATCCCGTTTCTCACCGCGTTGAACGGCTTCGACCCCATCGCGTCCGAACGGCGCAACCGTATCGGCTTTAACTTCCTGATCTACCGCGCCGACGCGCCGCAGGTGTGGTGGACGGAACCGACCTCCCTCACCGCGCCGCCCAGTATGGCGGGACTCCTCTATCTGAACCGCCCCCCTACCGACTGGTAATCGGAACGGACAGGCAAGAGCTCCAAGTCCCCTCTCCCCTAGTTGAGAGAGCGATAGAGCCTGCCCTGCGCGCAGTCGAAGGGGTGAGGGAGATAAAACGAATCCGGCAATTCCGGATACCACCGACGGATCACCCCACCGTCTCTCCCGGCTTCAACACCCAAGCCGACGGATGTTGCGTGAACCCCACGCGCGGATAGTACTCAACCGCCTTCGGAGCCGCCAATAGAATGATCTGCGCCTTCGGACCCGACGCCTCCTGCGTCCGCCGCATCAGTTCGACCCCGATCCCTTGCCGTTGGTGCGATTCGGACACCGCCAAATCCGCCAGATACGTCACCGCCGCGAAGTCCGTGACGGAACGCGAAATCCCGACCAACCGATCCCCGTCCCACGCGGCGATGATCAGGTTCGCCTGCGCGATCATCGCTGCGAATAGTTCGCGGTCGTGGATCGGTCTGCGCTCGCCCAACGTCGAGTCGCGGTACAGTTCCAGTACGGCGTCGAGGTCAAGGTCGTTTCCAACCCGATATTCGATCATCGTCGCGCCCGCCTCATCGTCCGTAATGCAGCAGTCCTGTCAACAGTTCCGGGAACTCCGACGCGATCTGCGAGTTCGGCGCGACCATGTCCGCCCCCAACTCGCGCGCCCGCTTGAACGCCTCGCCGACCATATGGCTTCCGAACGCCAATATCGGCAGGTCGGCGGTCGCTTCGTTGCCTTTCACTTCCGTGATGAACGCGCCCCAATCGAAACGCTCTTTTTCCATCGACAGGAACACGGCGATCGGTTCCTTTTCGATAAGACGCCGACGCGCAATGTCGAGGTTTCCCGCCCCAATCGCGTCGTAGCCCAAACTTCTCGCGCCAGCCTGCAACTTCGCAAAGAACAGCAGGTCGGCGATCACCAGCAGCGTGCCTTTGTCGTATGTCGTCTGTGCCGTCAAACGTCACCCCTCTACCCTTCGTTTATGCGATTCGCTCGCCAAGTTGTTTCGGTCGCCCCGTCGCGCCGATTTGCGACGCGCGACATCACAAACAACAGGTCGGACAGTCGGTTCAAGTAGACAACGATCTCCGCATTGATCGCTTCCGTCTCCGCCAACCGCACCACCTCGCGCTCCGCCCGCCTACAGACGCCGCGCGCCACATGCAACGACGCCCCGCCGCGACTCCCGCCCGGGAGAATGAACGACGTCAGCGGCGGAAGTTCCTCCTCAAGCGCGTCGATCCACGCCTCAAGTTCCTTCGTCGCGCCGTCCGTGATGCGCGGGACGGCAAACGTCGATGCGGCTGCGTGGCGTTCTTCCGTCGTCGCCAAGTCCGCCCCCATTTCGAACAACCGCGCCTGGATCGTCGTCAGCCGTTCGATCAGGTCGGCGTGTTGCGGCGCGACCATCTCCGCGACCGCCAACCCAACCACCGCGTTCAACTCATCGACCGTTCCGTACGCCTCGACGCGCGCGTCGTCTTTCCGTGCGCGGTCGCCACCGAACAGGTCGGTCTCGCCCAAATCGCCGCGTTTCGTGTAGATTTTCATTGTCGTTCCTTCGTCGGTCGTCGCGCCCTCATTATAGCGCGATCGCGGGGCGCGCGGTCTGCGGAACGAGTCATCATAATCGCTCGGTCGCAAAGGAGGCGTTTTCTGCTTCTCCCACCAATAATCACATGAAATTGTAGTATTATCGCCGAATTTTTCGTTTCATTCAGTGGTAGGGCTATCCCGAACGACAATAAGAATGAAGGGGCGATGCAACATGCTGCCGACACGAAAAGAAGCAAATCTCAGTCATACAGGGGACGTACGCGCCCATCACCCGTCATTTCATGTTGCATGATGTTGCATCGCGCAAATTTGGCAAACGCGCCGAAGTCCGTTACGATCAGTTCGACCGGAACTCTGTGAGTGTGGGGATAACGAGGGAGACGAAAAATGTCCGAGATCAACGCGAGCCATTTCAACCACGTCGCCATCTATGTCAGCGATCTGCGCCGTTCCGCCGAATGGTACAAAGAGCATCTCGGCATGACGGAACGAAGCGCGTCCGGCAACCACATCTTCCTGAAACTGTCGAGCGGCGAGGTACTCGCGCTGTTCCAAGCGGACGAACCGAAGCAGGTTGGCGTTGGCGTCCACCACCTCGCGTTCAACCTGAGCGAGTTGGACGAAGAACGCGCGCTGGAGACGCTTCGCAAGAAGGGAATCCCGCTGGAACGTCGGGGCCCCAGCCTCAGTTTCCAAGACCCCGACGGTTATTGGCTTCACTTCAGTTAGGCGGGCGGCGATCAGAGCCCGCGCTTCAGCGATCCCCACGAGACGGCGGCTTTCCCGGACGGCGACACGGCTCGCGGTCCGCGCCACAACAGGAAGTTGTGCATCACTTCCTTCACCATGTCGTTCGGAGCCTTGCCGTGCTGTTGCATCAGTTGGAGCGCGCTGAACACCGCATACCCCGTTCCGAAAGACGTGCCTTGCACGGCTGGTTGAACGCCTGCCGTCAACAAGGCTTCCCAACCCGGCGGCGCATCGGCAGGTCCGTCGGCGATGAAGTCCCCCGCTGCCCACGACGCGGCGGTGAAATGATCTTCGGTAATCGTAAACGGCGTTTTCCAGATCGAGTGGTCGGCGAGCTCTATCGGAACGCCCGGATCAATGTCCGGGTCGACGAGTTTCAGGTTGTTGTGCGGCATGTAGGCGGAGTTCCATGTGCTGTCCTGTTGAAAATCGAGCGTGACGAGGTACCCGCCGTTCTCGACGTAATCGACGAGTAAGTTCGCGTTGTCTTTGAGGTCTTGGTGTTGATCGTACGAGACCACGCCGACGCCGATCACATCGAACTCGTTGAGCGTCGCCGCGTTGAAGTCCGCGCCCGCAATCTCGGTATACTCGAGGCCGGAACTGTCCCACGCGGCGACTTCAAACGGCGCGTCCGCCCCTCGTCCCGTCACGTAACCGATGTTCAAGTCCTGCGCGACGACCGAGCCCGCCATCAGCGCGTAGAGGCAAACAGCCAAATTCCCCAGCGCGGAGTGAAGAACCTTCATCCACAACCTCCTTATATCCTATTGTAGGTCTCGATTCGAGGTGAATCGAGACTCCCCCTTGCGCGATGAGGGCATCTTCCCTCAGTCGCCGATTCCTGAACGGGCGCACGCCCCACACATCGGTACAGACTAAAATCGGGACATTCTGTTAGGCAGGCACCCCTTATCCTTCGATCTCAAAATGGAACGATGAAGCGCGCACGACCTCGCGTTATACTTCGTCGCCGTCGTCGTTCCGTAAGTCGTTCTCGTCCAGTTCGCCGAGCCGTTTGCGTCCCGAAAATCCGGCGTCCACTTCATGCCAGTGGCAGACTTCCGGTTCCCCCGTGGTCCAGCATAGGTACACTTCACGTTCCGAGCGCAACGCTGGGAAATCCGCGAGCCCGGATTCCACGTCGCGCAGCAAGATGCCTTCATCCTCAATCCGCGTCGCCAGCCGTTGGAAACGGAACAGCGTCGCGGCGAACTCGGCGGCGATCCGCCCGCCCGTGTTGGACGCGATGTTCTCGAACACGGGTCCCATCTCTTCGGTCAACGCTTCCATCCGCCGTCGAAACGCCCTCATCTGTCCGAGCGTCTCCTCCATGAACGGCAGGTATGCGTTCGCTTCATCGGTCGTGAAATAACGCTTGCGAGCGATTCCGTTCGACATAAGCGGCGGCTCAGGCTTCCTTCTCATCGTGTGCGCCCTCGTCGGACGGGTCGTCTTCAATATCGACGCGATGGTCCTCCGACGGCTGTGAACGCCCCTCGCGTCGTCGGTTCGCGCCGTCGACGCGCTCGTCGATCTCAGTGACGAACTCATCCACAAGGTACTCGACGGATGTTTTCACCGTGAGCAAAAACTCGCGTTTCGCTCCGGCTAGATGTGTCAGAACGTCTTTCGGGAGGAACGACAGCAACTCCTCCATCGCGTCGCCGAAAGGATTTGCGCTCATTTGGGTGCTGGCTCCCTGTCGGTGCGGTTCTGGCATGCCACGTCGCCATCGCTCATTGTATGGAGGCGGCAAGTGACTGTCAAGATCGGGTGTTTGGCTACGACTGCTCATCGACAATGATAATGCGCGGGACGCCAAGAGCAAATTAGCCAATCAGAAACCTTCTGCAAAAAACCGTTCGAAAATGCCGTCCGGCAACGGTTCCGTCACGGCGCGCGCGTTCGCTTCCAACTGTTCGACATTCAAACTGCCGAGCGGGTTCCCATGAATCCGATCCTCTTGCAGACAGAACTGTAACGCGAGCGCGAGCATGTTCACGTTGTGGTCGATGCACCACTGGCGCATCTTCGTCGCGCGTTGGATGTCTTTGCTGTTTTGATCGTGCTTGGACAGGTCGATACCCGTGAGGTATCCGCGCATGATCGACCAGCCGTGCATCACGCCGATATCCTTCGCGGCGGCGGCAGGGAGAATGTCGTCTGAAACCGTCTGTCGCAGCAGATTGTGGTCGCCGAAGCAGAGCAGCACATCCGTTTCGCCCTGCTCGATGACGGCGAGGTGAAACTCGTGCGGGCGCATCCCGTAGCCGACGTTGCGGATCAACCCCTCTTCTTTGAGCCGTTTGATGCCCGCAAGCACGCCATCGTCGGCGAGCGTCGGTTCGATCTCGTGCGGATCGTGGATCAGCATCGCGTCGAAGTACTCCGCGCCGAGTATGTCGAGTTGGTCGCGCGTGTCGTCGATAGCGCGTTGGGCAGAGTAGTCGGGGCGCCCGTCGCCGTAGCCGCCCCACTTGGCGGCGCTGTGGCAGCAGAGTCGTCCACTGATGATGACCTCATCGCGCTTGATAACACCGCGTTTCAACGCGACCCCCAGTTTCCGCAGCGAGTCGCCGTAGCAGCGGGCGCAGTCGAAGTGGTTGATGCCGATATCGACGGCGTGGCGGATCAGCGCGCACGCTTCGTCGTCCGACACGGGACCGAAGTTGTTGCCGAACCCCTGCGTCCCGAACGGGATCACGGGGATCATCAGTTCGCTTTTGCCCCATCGTCGGCGCGGCACGTTGAATCCGTTAGGCATCCGGTTCTCGCTTTCTGAATGAGTTCATTCCTATGGGATACGGCTATGTTCGACCGATCTCCGCTAAAACGCAACCTGAAAACGGGCGCGGTCGCCATACAAAAACCCTCCGCGAATCGTTCTCGCGGAGGGTTTTCTACATTCGAGCAGATCAACGCATCAATGATGGTGATGATGCCCATGTCCATGATCGTGTCCGTGATCATCCTCGGGCGCGTCGCTGATCGCCGCTTCAGTCGTAAGGAGAATCCCGGCGACGCTGACGGCGTTCATCAACGCCGAGCGGACAACTTTCGTCGGATCAAGAATCCCCGCCGCAACGAGGTCTTCAAACGTCCGCGACGAGGCGTTGTAACCGAACGAGCCGCTCTCGCCCAACACGCGATGCGCGACGACGGACGGCTCATCACCGGAGTTTTCGGCGATTTGGCGGATCGGCTCCGCAACGGCTCGGCGGATGATGTTCATTCCAACGAGTTCGTCTTCACGCTGACGGTCGCCCAAGTTCGATTTCGACTTGTGCGATTCGATCAGCGCGTCCACAGCCTTCTGCGATCGCAGCAATGCGACTCCGCCGCCGACCAGCACGCCCTCTTCGATGGCGGCGCGCGTCGCGCTCAAGGCGTCTTCACAGCGGTCTTTCTTCTCTTTCATCTCGACTTCGGTGTGTCCGCCGACGTTCACGACGGCGACGCCACCCGCGAGTTTCGCCAGGCGTTCCTGCAACTTCTCGCGGTCGTAGTCGGATGTTGTGTCCTCGATCTGACGTTTGATCTGTTCGACTCGACCGGAGATGTCTTTCGCATCGCCCCTGCCGCGAATGATCGTCGTCGTTTCCTTGTCGATGACGATGCGTTCCGCCTGACCGAGCATGCCCACCGTGATGTTCTCGAGCCGCATCCCGAGCTCTTCGGCGATGACCTGACCGCCCGTCAGCGTCGCAATGTCGGAGAGCATCTCCTTACGACGGTCGCCGAAACCGGGAGCCTTCACCGCGCACACGTCAATCGTGCCGCGCATGTTGTTCACGACGAGGGTCGCCAACGCTTCGCCGTCCACATCCTCCGCAATGATGAGCAGCGGACGCTTCATCTGCGAGGTTTTTTCAAGGATCGGCACAAGGTCTTTGGCGACGCTCAGTTTCGCTTGATGGATCAAGATGAACGGGCGTTCAAGCACGGCTTCCAGTCCGTCGTCCGTCGTGGCGAACCGCGCCGAGATGAAGCCTCGGTCGAACTGCATCCCTTCGACCACATCGACCGTCGTTTCGGAGGATTTGCTTTCCTCAATCGTCACGACGCCGTCGTTGCCGACCTTCTCAATCGCTTCGGCGATAAGACGACCGATCTCTTCGTCGTGGTTCGCCGAGACGCGCGCGACACGCTCGTAGTCGGCGCGACCATTGACGGGGACGCTCTGCTCTTTCAGATAAACGGCAACCGCTTCAGCCGCCGCGTCGATGCCGCGCTTGAGGCTCATCGGGTCCGCGCCGGAGACGACCGCGCGCAGTCCCTCGTCCAAAATCGCGTAACCGAGCGTCACGGCTGTCGTCGTGCCGTCGCCCGCGTCATCGTTCGTTTTGGACGCGGCGGCGCGCAACAGTTGCGCGCCCATGTTTTCGTAGTGATCCGGCAGTTCAATCGACTTGGCGACTGAAACGCCGTCCTTTGTGATCGTCGGCGCGCCGAACGACTTGGCGACGACGACGTTTCGCCCGCGAGGACCCAACGTCGCGCGCACTGCTTTCGCCAAAATGCCCGCCCCGTCGCGCAGTCGGTCACGCGCTTCGATATCGAATGCGACCTGTTTTGCCATCGGAATTCTCCTCCGTGTTCACCGTGCGTTGTTCTTATGAGGGATCAACCGACAATGGCGAGAATGTCCGACTCGCGCAGCACGAGGTATTCTTCGCCTTCGAGCTCGAAGTCGGTGCCGCCGTACTTGGAGTAGATCACCGTGTCGCCCGCTTTGACCGTCAGCGGATTGCGCGTGCCGTCGTCCTTGACGCGGCCGGGACCGACCGCGATCACCTTGCCGACCGTCGGCTTCTCTTTGGCGGTGTCCGGCACAATGATCGAGCCGATTTTCGTTTCTTTTTCTTCTTGGGCTTCGACGACCACATGATCGGAAAGGGGCTTCAGTGCCATGGCGTGCGTTCCTCCAAAATCATCGCAAAACTGAACTCGTTCCAACTCTTGGATTTGGTTTAGCACTCTCGCTAAATGAGTGCTAAACCGCCGATAATACTACGCCGCCGCATCCTAACGAGTCAAGCGAATTGGCGGAGTTCGCTTTCTTCAGGCGATAACGGTTACAATGCGCGTTGAAAGGAGCCGAATCATGGCTGAAGCAAGAGTGAAAATCTATACGCGAACAGCGTGCCCCTATTGCCACAAAGCGCTCGATATCCTTCGCAAAAACAATGTGCCCTACGACGAGGTGAACATCGCGGGACGCGAAGAACTGCGCGATGAGATCGAACGGCTGACGGGTCGCCGCGACGTGCCGCAAATCCTGATCGACGGGAAGCATATCGGCGACGACGACCATCTGGTCGAGTGGGAAAAGGCGGGCAAACTGAAAGAGTTGTCCGCGTAATTCGGTTGAGAGTAGATCGAGAACGGGAGAGAGGGGGCTTGCAGTGTCGAGCCCCATTCTTTATGTACGGTAGGGGAACTCGCTCCGATGTCTCGAAGAACGCTCAGCGCGATTCACCGTACGGCAACGTGAACCATATTTGAAGACGCGACTCGTCGACCTGTCGGGGGCGCGTCGAGGTCGGCTGCGCGTGTCGCCGTCGCTCTGGTCGTCCGTCAGCACAAAGACCACACATGGTCGTCCGGTCATGAATCCGCGTCGTCGGTTGAAGTCGATTGAGAGACGGCAGCGTCTCCGCGCGGCGCGCGCAGCACGACGCCCCATCGCCCCATCGCCCACAGTGTCGTCCCGTCGTCCGACAGGATGATCTCGTGGATTGGGGTTTCGACGGGGCTGTCCTGCACCTTCCACACGTTGCCGCCGTCTACAGTGTGCAGGATGACGCCCTTATCGCCGACGGCATACGCTTCCTTGTCCGACAACACGAGTACGGAGCGCAGGTCGACGGTTGTATGACTCTTTTGCGGGTTCCAGGTCTGTCCGCCGTCCGTTGTCCGCAGGATGATGCCGTACTGCCCGACGACCCAAGCGTCGCGCGGTGTCAGGGCGTAAGCGTCGTTGAGATCGTATCCCGTGTCGGTGTCTTGGGCGATCCACCGCTTGCCGTTCGTCGTGGTGAACAAGAGCAGCCCAAGAGGGCCTGTCGTCCAACCGTAACCGAACTTTTCAAGATGGATCGACCGCAGGGTATCGCGCGCGCCGCTGTTCAGCGGTTCCCATGCGGGTCCGCCGTCCGGGTTGTGGAGGATCAATCCGCCGCGCCCGACCGACCACGCCTCCCCGAACCCGCGCATGTACCCGGCGATCAGGTT
>JAQBWJ010000044.1 GCA_027625215.1 Candidatus Poribacteria bacterium | reverse complement strand
CCGAAGACCAGGAGGCTACCGAGGACGCCGCCTGAACGCCATACACAACATTTGATAATATCTCGAACAGATTCTGACCGTGTTTGAGCAAATTTCCAATGTACGGGCGTTTAAATGGTGAATACATGGCACTATGACATTTTGCTGCCATTCCAGCGTTAATTACGATTACTTGGCTTTCATTCACGGTGCGTCTAATGATTTCCTCGGAATCGTACGCGGCATACCAAGTTGCCCGAAAGCAAATCTCTGGACTTAATGGCATGTCTATGATCGCAGTTGGTGTCGACAATGGAATGTCTATCCACATCTTTTCTGCCGTGTAGTTCGTTATCAATACTGGATTGTCAGATGTAACGAACTCAACACCAATTTCCTCTACACTCGGCGCTTTCAGTATTTCCCAAACCATATTGGCGATTACATTACTTGCTGCTTCAATCACATAGAACATAACGTGCATGTGATATGTCCCATCGATCTCAATGTGCCAGTTCTCAGCAAGAAGCCATTCCCGATATGCGTCCATATCTGCGGAATTAAGAGTAAGTCCTGACCTCTCAAGAGATCGCATGAATCGAGTTCTATCATTCACGAGATTCAGCAAATTGGCTCGATCCGTTTCACGAACGTACTCATCCACACGTTGCCTGAATTTTGGACCGCGAAACATCATTAATGCGACATAGTCGGAAAATAGAAACCGCTCCTCATTCGAGAGTTGGTTTTCGCCCTTTACTAGTTTTTCTACAATTGGCGTTCCTCTTGTTTCGATTTCGTTAATCAGTCGTTCAACATCATTCCGGCGGTCTCCGGTTGAATTTAATGTCAACGAGTAGTAATTCGTCTCAACACCTGCATTCACAGGATTAGTACAGTACGGTTCGTTTTTACCCCGCTCGTACACCCAAACAAGATCAATTCCTGTTGGAGATTTGTGGCGGGCAAACCGTTCTATGTGTTTTCGTTGAGTATGGTGATGGCGTTCGCTTCGATGCAAGATAGTCCTTTCGCTTCTGTTATGAGCTAATGATACGATGATTCCAAAGTTCAAGGGTGAGTAAAAATGGCGTAATCGACTCACGCGAGTTTCTCTGGCATTCATAATGTAGGTCAAAAATATGGAGAGTCATACATGGACGACCTGAAAATCGGCTATATCGGCGCGGGCGGACTCGTCCGTCACGCGATCTATCCTGCCTTCCAACCCGTCTGACCGTCCCACCTTGTCTTCCTCCCTCGACACAGACCTCGAATCCCCTGATAATGCCAATCGGAACGCTGACCGCTGGTGATCGAAATCGTGAGTCGCCGAAGGAGGAAACATGTCCACCGCCACTATGGAAATCGCGCATCTGACGACCGAACAGATCGAGGCGAAACTCGACTGGATTCAATCCGCCCCGACCGACAACGGCACGCTGGAGGGCATCTGCATCCGCCCGGCATCGAATGAGCGTGTGGAACTCGAACGCTGCCGCCTTTCGCCCAAACTGGGCGTGGAGGGTGATTCGTGGGCGCGCAAGTGTTGGAAAACGCTCGCCGACGGCTCTCCCGACCCCGACGTGCAAGTGACCATCATGAACGCGCGGGCGATTGAGGTGATGGCGGGTTCGCGCGACCGATGGAAGTGGGCGGGCGACCAACTGTTCGCCGATTTCAACGTTGGCGTCGACAACCTCCAACCCGGCGACCGAGTACGCATCGGGGACGCCCTCTTGGAGATCACCGCAGAGCCGCACAACGGCTGCGACAAGTTCAAAGACCGCTTCGGGTTGGACGCGCTGAAATACGTCAATTCGCCCGACGGCAAGTCGCTGCGTCTGCGGGGCATCTACGCCAGGATTGTCGAGGAAGGCGTTATCAACGTCGGCGACACGATCCGAAAAGTGAACCCTCGATAACGCCCGTTACTCCGTTGAAGGGGAGACGTTCATGGACGACCTGAAAATCGGCTTCATCGGCGCGGGCGGGTTCGCCCGCCACACGCTGTACCCCGCGCTGCACCTCGCGCCCGTCGCGCTGCAAGCGATCTGCGACGCCGACCAAGACCGCGCCAAACGCGCCGCCGGGAAGTTCGGCACGGGGCGCGTCTACTCCGACTGGCGCGAGATGTGCGTCAAGGAAGACATCGAAGCGCTTATCATCAGCATGGGTCCCGCCGCGCGTCAGTCGTTGGTCATTCAGGCGATGCACGCAGGCTACCACGTCCTCACCCCTAAACCGCCCGCCGAATCCCTCGCCGCGACGAAGGAACTCTCCGCCGTCGCCCGCGAGACGGGCAAGACGCTGATGGTGAACTTCCAACGCCGATTCAGTCTCGGCTCCCGCGAGGCGAAACGGCTCATGGCGACGGACTCGTTCGGCAAGCCGTCGTCGCTGTTCTTCTCGTTTTGCAGCGGCAAGTACCCCGACGCCCAAACGTACCTGCTCGACTTTGCCATCCACCACTTCGACTTGTGCCGACATCTCGGCGGCGACATCGCCGAAATCGCGGTCTTCCACAACGAGATCAACGGACAAGGCGCGTTTGCCCTGTCGATGCAATACACGAGCGGCGCGGTCGGCACGATGCAGTTAACGAGCCAACGGCTCTGGTCGCGCAACTACGACCACATCGAGATCACGGGAGAGGGCGAGTACGTCGTGTTGGACGGGCTGTGGGGCATCCAACATTTCACGCAGTCCGGCAACTCGTTCATCAGCAACTCCTCCGACGAGCGCAACGGCGAACTCACGGGCGACGGCTACAGCCTGACGGAGTGGGTGACGTCGATCCGCGAAAACCGCCAACCCGTCTGCAACATCCACGACTGCGTCAAGACGATGGAGCTCTACGAAGCGGTGCTGTCGGGCAAGAAGGGCGTCATCAAACTGTAGCGTCGCGCAAGACGGTTCCCCTCTCCCTCAACGGGAGAGGGGTTAGGGTGACATCCAACCAAAGCGCGACAAATCACCCCCTCAACCGCGCATCCTACTTGCGACAACCCCCTCCGGCGTCGTATACCATCCCTACACGCGCGACGCGACACTTTGATTCCGACGCGACATCTGGAGGGCGTTCCGGCGTGAAACGGCGCATATTCGGGCTTGAAAACGAGTACGGCATCATCTGCTCGGCGGATCGACGCGGCGGCAAGGCGCTCCCGATCCAGAACGCCGTTATGTACCTCTTCCGCGAGATCATCTCCGGTCGCTTGTACCCCGACGTGTTCCTCGAAAACGGCGCGCGGTTCTACCAAGACATCGGTTGCCACCCCGAATACGCCACCCCCGAATGCGACGACGTGCGCGAACTCGTCATGCACGACCGCGCCGGAGAGCGCATCATCGAGTCGCTCGCCCATTCCGCCGAAAAGAAGATGCGCCAAGACGGTTTCTTGGGACGAATCTCCGTCTTCAAGAACAACACGGACACGCCCGGCAACACCTACGGCTGCCACGAGAACTACCTGATGGACCGCAGCATCGGTTTCCGCCAAATGGCGACCCAGTTGATCCCCTTCTTCGTGACCCGACAGGCGTTCTGCGGAGCGGGAAAAGTGCGTCCCTCGAATCGCGGCAAGTTTGCGATCTCCCAGCGCGCGCAGCACATCCGCGAAGACATCTCCATCGCCAAGACGACCGCGCGCGGGATCATCAACACCCGCGACGAGCCGCATGCCGACCGCGAAAAGTATCGCCGCCTGCACGTGATCGTCGGCGACTCGAACATGTCCGAGTTTGTAACCTATCTGAAAGTGGGCGCGACGGCGTTGATCCTCCAGATGATCGAGGACAACGCGCTAGACCGCCGCCTCGAACTCCGCGAGTCCGTGCGCGCGATCATGCAGATATCGGACGATCTCGACTGTAAACGCGAGATCGAGTTGCAGTCCGGCAAGAAGATGACGGCGGTCGCCATTCAGCGCGAATACTGGAACCTCGCCGAGCAATACTTCCAGCGCGAAACCGACCCCTTCATCCGCGACGTATTGAAAAAGTGGGACATGGTGCTCGCCGGGCTGGAAGACGATCCCGAATCGCTCGACGGCTACCTCGATTGGGTGACGAAGCGGCGTATCCTCGAAACGTATGTGGAGTCCCGCAAACTCGATTGGGACAGCCACGAAGTTCTGCGCCTCGACCTGGAGTTCCACAACATCGACACGTCGAAGGGCATCTTCTACCGTATGGAGAAGAAGGGGCTGATCGCCCGCGTCTGCGCCGACGACGAGATCGAGCACGCGATGCGCCACCCGCCGGAAACCACCCGCGCCAAGTTCAGAGGACGCTTCGTCAAGTTGGCGAACGAGCGGAAGATTTTGTGCGGCGTCAACTGGAGTTACATCCAGTTGTATGAGCCGTACCAGAAACTCTTTTTGTCGACCGACCCGCTCCAGCCGGATTACGACGAAGCGAACCGGATGATCTACTCGATGTAATATCCGATTCGGGACTCATGTTGTGGCGTTAATAACACTAAAATCTGCCGTTGCTGACTTGTATCGAACGGCTGTGCAGGATGGTTCGAAGACCTCAACACAGCGGCTGAAAACACTTGCTCAGTACTGTATCCAGGAATTGAGATTGAGAGGATTGTCCGATGCGGAGATGGATATCGATATACCCGGAGGCGTCCGAACGAAGAATTGGGACGTCGTATGGGTGTATGACAAAAAGTGCCGTCTGGCAATTTCGCTGAAATCCATTCTCAGAAACGTCGCTGGGACAGTCCCAAATCGCCTGGATGACTTGATGGGTGAAGTCACTAACGCCCAGATGTACTCTCCCGAGCTTGTCATCGGCTACATCATGGTTTTTGACGTTTCCCAAGACTCGGAGAGCAAGAAACACGGATCAACGTGGCGGGATTTACTGCGAGATAGACTGAAAGGTCTGTCCGTACGCACATCCCCGTCGTGGGGCTTCGGAACGATTGAGGCTGCTGAGATGATCGAAGTTGACTTTTCATCAACACCCGAACTCCTGACTCCGGAAACGGAGATGGCGCGGCTGTTTGATACATTGGTCGCTGAAGTGATAAAGCGCAATCCGGCGCTTGAGGGGCAATGATGAGAACTCCATTTGCGATGAATGCCGATACGCTGCAAACGATCATTGAGCGCTACCTACCCGAATACCGGATTGACAAAGACACAGCGAAAAGAGCGATACCCACCATCGACAAAGATGAACGCGCGACCGCCGCGATTGAGCATTGTCTTCAGTCCCGACCCACCACCGTCTAACTCTCGGCGACGCGCGAACGCTGGAGCATATCCCCGACGACAGCATTCACCTGATACTCACCTCCCCCCCTTACTGGACACTGAAGGAATATTACGAGGGCGAAGGACAGTTAGGGCAGGTGGAAAACTACGATGAATTCGTTGCCGAACTTGAGCGCGTGTGGCGACACTGCTTGCGTATTCTGGTTGCGGGGGGGCGATTGATCGTTGTTGTCGGCGATGTTTGCCTGTCGCGTCGAAAACATGGGCGACATAGCGTTGTTCCTCTCCACGCGGCGATACAGGAAAGTTGCCGTCGCATCGGGTTCGACAACCTCGCCCCGATATTTTGGTATAAGATTGCCAACGCATCGCTTGAAGTTGAAAATGGATCAAGTTTTCTAGGGAAACCATATGAGCCGAATGCGATCATCAAAAACGATGTTGAATATATCCTCATGCAACGCAAACCGGGCGGCTATCGTCAACCGAGTTTGCCATCACGAGTTCTTAGTGTAATCCCGGAGAAGAGTCATAGAACTTGGTTCCGTCAGATATGGGAACTACCGGGAGCGTCCACACGAGACCATCCTGCTCCCTTTCCGCAGGAACTTGCTAGTCGTCTGATTCGAATGTTCAGCTTCGTTGGCGACACCGTTCTCGATCCGTTCATGGGTTCCGGTACAACGAACCTTGCTGCCAGTATGTCGGGTAGACACAGCATCGGTATCGAAATCAACCGAAACTATTTGAATTACGCGGAAACTCGCCTACGCGACGCCCACTCTGATTTCTTTTCCAAAGCATTCATAGATGCTACCAAATGCACTTCTTAACAAGCCGCTTCAGCGATTCCGTCACCCCCGCGGAAACAAAGTCGGGCTTGATGATGAGCACCATCGCCAATGGTTGCTGCGCGGGTAACTCCAATACGTCAACGAAGTTCAGAATCGCCTCGCCCATATCGTTGCACCCCCACTGCCTCGCCCACCTATCTGTGTGTCATCCTGAGGAGCATCCTCAGGCTGCGACGTGATAACCCCTCGTACCCATCCGACGGCAGCCGCTTGTGCGGACATCGCGCCGCCCCCTACACTATCCGCCGATTCGTCACGGCAATCTTGATGTTGAAAGGAACCGTTTCATGCCGAAGGATGGTAAGATTCACGCGCTCGTCTGGTCGGAACTGACCGAGCCGAAAGACATCTACCCGCACGGAATCAGCGGCGTCATCGCCGACTACCTGAACGCAAATACGACGAACATCGTCGCCAAGACCGCGACCCTCACCGACAAGGATCAGGGCGTCAGCGACGCGGCGTTGGCGGACGCCGACGTGCTCGTGTGGTTTGGTCACACGAAACACGGCGAGGTGACGGACGCCTCCGTTGCCCGCATCAAGAAGCACGTCGAAGAGCGCGGGATGGGCTTCTTGGGGTTGCACTCCACCCACTTTGCGAAGCCCTACAAGGCGCTGATGGGAACGGAATGCTCGTGGCGCGCCTACGTCGAGGACGGCAAACCGGCGAAAATCCTCGTCGCCGACGAGACGCACCCGATTGCGAAAGGCGTCGAGCCGTTCATCATCGCCCGCGAGGAGTGGTACGGCGAACCGTACCAAGTCCCGACACCTGACGCGGTCGTATTCGTCGGTGTGTACACCGACAACCGCGAAGTCGCCCGCGACGGGCTGACGTGGACGGTCGGGAAAGGGCGCGTGTTCTACTGGCGTCCGGGTCACGAGACGTACCCGATCTATCACATGCCCGAAGTGCTGCACATCAGGGAGAACGGCGTGCGCTGGTGCGCCAAGTGGATTTGACGACGTAACGCCTTCAAGAAGCGGGGTTTTGGGGGATAACGACCAGACCCCGTTTCCGTTCACGGTGGATCAATCAACCGATGCTGACCGACCTCAACGCACAGCAGTTTCAGAAGGACGGATACTTCGTTGTAGAGGGGGTACTCGAAGGCGAGGCGTTGGCGTCGATTCGCGCGGCGTCGCTCGCGCTGGTGGATGCCGATCCGCCCGACACGCAACGCCGCGTCTGGCACGAGCGCGTCCTGTTTCGCCGCAAGCCGTTCCGCGACCTGTTCCGGATCCCGCGACTGACCGAGTCCGCCCGCGCGTTGATGGGCGACGACGTGCAACTGCTCGCGCTCGACCTGCTCTACGTCGCGGCGGGAGAAGGCAACATCGGCTGGCATCGGGACGTGACGTTCGTCTGCAACAAGACGATCTCAATGAACACGGGCATTTACCTCGACGACATGACCGACGAGCGCGGACCTCTGCGCGTCGTGCCGGGCAGTCATCAGTGGGAAGACACGCCGTTGAAGGACGATCCGCGGTTGGCGAACGCGGTGGAAGTCCCCGTCAAGGCGGGAACGGCGGTCTTCTTCGACGCCGCGCTCTGGCACACCGGAGGAACGAACCGCACGGATCGCCCGCGATTGGCGCTGTTCCCCTATTTCGGGCGGTACTGGGTGAAGCGGATGGACAACTACTTCACGCAGCCGCTCCCTGCCGACCTGTTGGCGAGCGACGATCCGATGACGCGCCAACTGTTAGGGCTCGGTCTACGCAAGGACGTGGCGAGTTATCACGGCGACAACGAAGGCTACAATCGGTCTCGCGGCGAAGCGGGAATCGACTTTCCTGATTGACGGTTTTGAAACATAGGAGGGTTCGGGACATGAAGTTGGGTTTGGGCATCTACGCGGGCATGGCGACCGACGACAACCTACAGTTCGCGCGGCAGTTGGGCGTGACGCGCATCGTGCAACACCTGCCCGGCGCGGAGACGTTCCCCTCCGCAACATCGGGCGTGTGGTCGTACGAGGACTTGAAGGCGTTGGTCGATCTGATCGACCGAAACGGGCTGAAACTGGAAGCGATTGAAAACTTCGACCCCGCCCATTGGAGCGATATCCTCCTCGACGGACCCCGCAAAGAGGCGCAGATGGCGAACCTCCAGCAGACGATTCGCAACATGGGGCGAGCGGGTATCCCGACGATGGGCTACTACTTCAGCCTTGCGGGGGTTTGGGGTCGCGTGCACGGACCCTACGCGCGTGGTGGCGCGGAATCGGTCGGCTACATCGAGGCGGAAGCGCCGGAGCAGAAGCCGATCCCCAAAGGCGAAGTGTGGGGTCGTCGCTACGATCCCGACGCGCCCGACGGCGATATCGGCGAGGTTACGCACGAGCAGATGTGGTCGCGGATCGAGTACTTCTTGGAGAACCTCGTCCCCGTCGCGGAGGAGGCAGGCGTGCGACTCGCGGCGCACCCGGACGACCCGCCGCTACCCGTCCTGCGCGGGACGGCGCGGCTCATCACCCACCCCGACTTCTACGACCGTCTCCTGTCGATCAAACCGAGTCATTACAACGCCATCGAGTTCTGTCAAGGCACCGTCTCCGAGATGGTCGGATCGGACGTGTACGGCGCGATCCGCAAGTATGCGGGGCAAAACATCGCCTACGTCCACTTCCGCAATGTCGTCGGCAAAGTGCCGAACTACCGCGAGGTGTTCATCGACGAGGGTGATGTGGACATGTACGACGCGCTTACGGCATACAAAGAGGTCGGCTACGACGGGGTGCTGATCCCCGACCACACGCCGCGCACGAAATGTTCCGCGCCTTGGCACGCGGGGATGGCGTACGCGCTCGGCTACATCAAGGCGACGATGCGCGCGTTGGACATCGACATCGAAGTATAGTCAACCGGCGGACGCTTCACGATCAACTTAAGTGGTCGTCATAAGTTCCCGAACAGTCAACCAACCCTGTGTTGAATGCTAAACCGCGCAAATTCCTGAGTCTTCATTGAAGGATAAACCGTGTCATTCTGAGGCTCCGTGCCGAAGATACCGTGTTGAATGTCAAGCGTTTTTGAGGATGTTCG
>JAQBWJ010000043.1 GCA_027625215.1 Candidatus Poribacteria bacterium | reverse complement strand
AAAAAGCGCCCGTCCACGCCGAGCGGCGCAGCGCGGGGACAATCGGATTCAACGCCAATACGAAAAGGAACGACGGGAGAAAAATGCCGACCGCTCCGACGACCGCGCCGGGCATCCCCCTCATCAAATAGCCGATGAACGCCGCCGTCGAGAGGATGGGTCCGGGGGTGAACTGTCCGAGCGCGATGGCGTCCAACAGTTGTTGTTGGGTGAGCCAGCCGCGTTCGTGGACGAGTTCGCCCTCCAAAAACGCGACGAGCACGTAGCCGCCGCCGTAGAGAATCGCGCCGATTTTCAGGAAGAACAGGAAGACGGCGAGCGTCGTAACGCCGACGATGCGCGTCGTTTCACCGTCCGACGCGGCGCGGGCGACGGACGGGGTGAACAGACCCGCGACAAGGGCGGTCAACCCAACGCCCTTCAAACCGCGCAACCACAACATCCCCACAATGCCGCCGCCCAACAGCGCGAGGATTTCGGGGACGCCGAGCAACGACGCTGCAAACACCGCCACTCCGACGACGGCGAGTTGCCACCCGCGCACCGCCTTCACGCCGAGTCGCCACATCGCAAAGAAGATGACGGACAACGCGGCGGGTTTCACGCCGACAAGAAACGGCGCGACTTCGGGGAGGCTGCCGTACCGGACGTACAACACGGCGAACAGCGTCGTCATCAACACGGCGGGCACGATGAAGCAGACGCCCGCGATCACAAATCCGAGCAGTCCGCCGCGCAGATACCCCAAATGGATCGCCATCTCCGTTGAGTTGGGTCCGGGGATCAGGTTCGTCGCGCCGACGAGGTCGAGGAACCGCTCGCGCGAGAGCCAGCGGCGGCGTTCGACGACCTCCTGCTCCATCATGGCGATGTGAGCGGCGGGTCCGCCGAAGCCGAAGACGCCCAGTCGGAAGAAGACGGACGCGATCTCGGTCGGGGAGCCGCGCTCGACTCGATCTTGCATCGTGTGGCGTTGCCTCCGGTGGCGGAGACTATCGACTGTTTTGCGGGTGGAGGCAAGATCGCGTTCAGCCGTACCGGCGACATCGAACCTTACTTATTGAGATGCGTTGGTCGTATCATGTCGATGGGCTCAATCACGTTAAGGGGGGAGCGCGTCATGTTGAAAGCGGTCGAAGGCGTCTACAAGAATGGGAAGATCGAATTGTCGGAACCTGTCGATGTGCGGGAAGCGAAGGTCATCGTGACATTCCTTCCAATCGCGCATCGCGTCGACCTGCGAGAACGCGGCATCGATGCCGAACAAGCCGCCGATCTTCGCCGACGCCTCTCCACGTTCGCCAACGATTGGGACGATCCGGCGATGGACGCTTACGACACCTACCTCATATGCAAGCCGTCTTAATCACATCACCTCATTCGCCTCCGAACTATCCAAACCAACGTCCTAATCATGTCGTTCTGAGGCTCCGTGCCGAAGAACCTCTAGCCCCAATGGTCCGCTCGGCATCAATGTTCTCTCGATCAATCCGTCGGGACGAGGTTCATTTCGCTTCGCTCAGTACAAGACCGCATTAATTCCTGCGTATTCATCGCACTACCAACTCACCACCTGTCATCGTGAGGAGCGAAGCGACGTGACGATCTCTCCCGAAGTTCCACATCGGCGACGGTTGAGGCGAGAGATTCTTCGGCACGGAGCCTCAGAATGACACCGTTAGTACGTTTCAGAAAGACGCAAGAACAAATGCGGTCTTGTACTCAGAACGACACGGGTGAGTTTGACGAAAGAGGTCGCATGGAAGAATGGCGAGCGGTCAGTACTTCTTGTCGAAGAAACTCGGCGTAAACTCTTTGGGCATCGAGTGATACTTTCGCATGACGCGGCTCTCCGCGCCGAACTCTTGCATCTCCTTCTGCACCTTGTCTCTCAGCGTTTGCATGATGCGTTCGAGTTCGAGGTCGGTCGCCATGATCGACTCGACAAGCGCGTCCCACCGACGCACGGTCGCGTCGGACGCCCCGCCCCGCAGCGCGAGGACGTTCACGTTCCGCGTCGCCCACGCCTTCGTCAGACGAGTCTTATAGTCCAGCGCGGCGTTGAATTTCTTCCAGTCGGTTTCGCGGAGGGCGGTCATTTGGGCGTCTGAGGCGCGTTTCCAGCGGTCAAGCGTGCGGGTATACGCCTCGTCGGAGGGAAGTCCGTCCAAGTCGATGGGAGGCAGTTGTAGGGCGTTGCCCGGCATGTCGGTAAAGGCGCTTCCTCTGCCCTTTGAGACTTATCGGACAGGGCTCTGGGTCGTCGGGACTGCGGTGGATGCGGCGGCGGCTTCGCGCGCGGCTTTTTGGATCGCTTCATCCCACGTTTGCCGCAGGTCGCTCAACAGGGTGATCACTTCCTCGAGTTTCGGCACGTCTCGGCGGATGTTCGCCTGATTCAGCGAGTAGTTCATGTACTCGTACAGTTGGAACAGCGAACGCGCGATATCGCCGCCCTTTTCCATGTCGAGCGCCGCCATCAGTTCGAGGATGATGTCCTGCGCCTTCAAGATGAGGTTCGTCTTCTCCGCCAGCGATTCCTCGTTCGGCGGCTCCTGCATCTTGATCTTGGCTTTTTTCAGGTAGTGGATCGCGCCGTCGTACAGCATCAGGAGCAACTGCTCTTTGCTGGCGGTTTCCACCTGCGTGCGTCGGTACGCCTGGTACGGGTTCCGCTTCATTGTATAAGAAGTCTGTTGCATCCCGATCATTTCCCTTCCGAGATGGATCGTCTTCCGCGCCTTGCCTTCTATTGTAACGGCAAGTCCACCCTAAAACTCAAGGGCGACGTTGTACCCTCCCTCCCCGTACGTCGGACTTCGATGTCTGACCGCCGGAGCGCGACGGAGAGGTGGGAGGCGGGACGCGATCACGTCACGGAAGATTAACTGTTGCTTCTGCTCTGCGAGTTCAACCCTTGCAGACCCGCGATTTGCGACGAGAACAGTTGGCTCTGCGTCTGCATCTCCTGCATCACCTGTTCGAGGCGGCGGAACTGCGCTTCCAGCGACGTTCGACGGCGTTCGATGCGCTCTTCCATTCTCGTCTGCGCTTCGTGCAGCGTGTCGATTTCGCTGTTCAGAAAGTCGATCTTGGTCTTGATCGTCCCGTCAACGGCATCCACGATGCGGTCGAGCCGCCCCGTGTTGCTGACGCTCGTCAACGATTCCTTCATGGCGATGAACAGTTGTCGCACCGAAGTCGGATCGTCGTTCAGAAAATCCGTCACGCGCGACGTGTTGACTTCATACTGTTTCGTCGTCGTGTTGAAGTTGATGCCCAGTTGCGCCAACGAGGTGATCGAGCCGCCCGTCGTCAGTTGGCGACCCAGCGCGCCACGGAGTTCCTGGTCGATGCCGATGAGCGTCGAGTCGCCGTAAAGCACCGCCTGCGAGGTGGCTTCTTCATCAAAAGACGTTTGTTCGATCATGAACTCGCGGATGCTGTTCAACGAATCGACGAAACCTTGAATCTTCTCCAAGTTCGTCGCCGTGTCCGTCTTCAGTTCCAGCGTGACGTCCGTACCCGTCGTATTCTTCAGGTTCAGCGTGACGCCGCCGATCACGTCGCTGATCGTATTCGTCGTCCGGCTGATGGAGACGCCGCCCAGCGTGATGATCGAGTCGGTCGCCGCTTGTTCGGGCGTGCGTCCGCTGCCGTCGTCCGTCGGCAGGTCGAGTTGCGACTTGAAATTCGTGCCCGTCTCCGACAGTTCGACGGCGTTCTGCGCGCCCGCCTGCGTCCCGTTGAAGACGATGCGATAGTCCGTCGACGAACTGCCGGCGTTGATGATGGACGCCGTGACCGCCCCGCCCGCCGAGTTCACCTTGTCGCGGATCGTAGACAGCGTATCCGTCGAGGCATCGACGGTGACGTCGGTCTGCGTGCCGTCGATGGTGAACGAGAGCGTGCCGGAGGTGATGCCGTATGTGTCGAGCGTCGCGTCCGTGTCCGCGACCGTGACGTTCGTCGCCAGCGACATGAGCGTCGATTGCTTCGCCAACTGCGTCACGCCGATTTGGAACGTGCCGACGTTCGCGGAGGTCGTCGCCGAAGCGGTGAATTTGGTCTCATCGCCCGAAACCGCTGAGATGGCGCTCAATTTGTTGATGATCGAGTCGCCAAGATCGCGGAGGTTCGTGCGAAACCCGTTGAGCCGCGTATTGAAGTCTTGGAACAGGCTTGCCTTGATCGTTAGATTGGCTTCTCGCTCTCGAGACAGCACGAGCGGGCGCGATTCCAAATCAACCAGTTGCTGGATGATGCTCTGCGTGTCCAGCCCCGACGCGATGCCGAATACCTGAAAACCTGCCATGTTCCCACTCTTTCCTTGCGCTGTCCGTCATTAGCCGGTGAGTCGAAGCCGTCGGCGTCCCCTAGTAGAGTGTCAAACCACCCGGTCGAAAAACAGCCCGACCACTTCTCGAATCCGCGTCATAAACGTCAAAAACTCTTGCGGGGACATCCGCTGATGCACTTCGCGCGTGTCCGGGTCCATCACGATGATGACGTGGTTTTCGCCGGAGTAGTCCAACTCGAAGAGCAGCCCGCGCTGCGGGAGCCGTTCCGCGAGGACGTTCGCCTCCTCAACGGTGCGCTCCAGGTCTTCTTCGCGCTGAAAGTGCGGCTCCACCGACCGTCGCGCGTTTGGGTCGACATAATCGTCGTCCGCCGCGCCCTCGCCTTCCATCGGGCGGTCATAGTCGATGCCGACTATGTCGGGCGCTTCGGGGATTCGGGGACGAGCCGCAGCGCGACGACGTTCAATCGCCTGCGCCATTTTATCCAGCCGTTCCAGCCGCATGAGCCGGGACCCCCGGTGATTACGTCCCACCCCTCGCGTCATCAAACGTTTCCATCATTCGTTGTTTAACGAGAGATGGGATTCGTTTGTTCAGCGTTTTGTCGTTTAATGACGCGAAAACTGATACTCCTATGTCGCGCAACCTACCCTAAGATAGACTCCTCCCTGCCGCAAAAACCAATTCATCATTGATTCGCGTCAGTCCAGCAGGAGCCCGCTATCGACTTGCGTCGACGTTGTTTGGGGGGATATTCCCGGCAAACGCCCTTGCCATTCGCGTCATGTCCGATGACGGCATGTTGTTTCACGCCGCCGCTCGTACAAGATATCGGCAAGAGCCGATTCGGACTTTACGTGTTTCGTTGCTCCGGCGTCGTTGCCGACTGCGATCAATTTCCCCCGATGGCAAGGGAACAGGGAGGACTCGCGCCCTGCATACCGCTAAAGCGCGACGCCTTTTTCCTCTCGCCCTCGTTTTCTCAATCCCCCGTAAGCGTCCCCGTTCTCTTTAATTAGAACTGGATCAGAGACAGCGCGTTCTGCGGCAGCAGGTTCGCCTGACCCAGCACCGACGTGCCGGACTGGACGAGGATCAGCGCGCGCGTCAACGCCGCCGTTTCCGCCGCAAAGTCCGCGTCGCGGATGACCGACTCCGCCGAAGTCGTATTCTCGACCTGCACCTGCAGGTTAAGGAACGCCCGTTCGAGTCGGTTCTGCGCCGCCCCGACTTCCGTTCGCACGGCGGCGACCGAGTTGATCCCGAACTCGATGCTGTTCAGCACCTGGATCGCGCTCACTTGATTGCCCCAGTCAACCGACGTGACGCCCGGCAGGATGCTGCCCAACGTCACCGGACCCAACCGCACGTTGAAACGCGAGGTCGATCCGGAAGTGTCGCCGACTTGGAACGTGAACGAGTTCCCTTGCAGCAACGACAGCCCGTTGAAGGACACCGCCTGCGAAATCCGCGAGATTTCGAGGAGTAACGCGGACGCCTCCAACTGCATCGCGCCTCGGTTGGTGTCGGTGTACGTCCCGTCCGCCGCTTGAACGCCGAGCTCCTTGAGGCGCATCAGCATTTCGCCCATCTGATCCATGCCGCCTTCGGCGGTCTGCAACAGAGAGACGGCGTTCTGGACGTTCCGCATCGCCATGTTCATCCCGGCGATTTGGGCGCGCATCTGTTCGGAAATGAACAGCCCGGCTGCGTCGTCGGCGGCGCGGTTGATCCGCAACCCTGATGACAGGCGTTCGACCGCCTCGCCCACCATTCGGTCGGATTTGCTGAGGTGGCGCTGACCAGTCAGCGAGGAGATGTTGTGGTTAATCCGAAACATGAGTCGCTCATCCTCTCAAGCCCGTCGTCCATCGCATTCCGATCAGCCCTAAGCCGCTAAACCAAGCGGCGAATCGCTTAACCGAAGGAGGACAACAGACTCAGGACGTTTTGTGGCAGCAGGTTCGCCTGGTTCAGCACCGACGTGCCCGCCTGGACGAGAATTTGCGCCCGCACCAACGCCGCCGTTTCCGCCGCGAAGTCCGCGTCGCGGATGACCGATTCGGCGTTCGTCGTGTTTTCGATCTGCAGCCGGATGTTCGCTTCCGTGCGTTGCAGACGGTTCTGGAACGCGCCGACGCGCGCTCGCGCCGAAACGACAAAGTCGATGGCGGAGTTGATCTGCGTCAGGAAGTTCGGGATGCTGTTCACGTTGACGAACGCGGCGGACGAACTGCCCACGCCGATGGAACCGCCCAACGCCACAAATCGGCTCGTGAATGCGCCGAGCAGGACGTTCGTGTTCATCGTGGACAGGCCGACCGCGATCCGGTCTTGGTTGTACTCGCCCACCTGGAACGTCACCGCCAGCGGAGGCGGGTTGAACAGCGTGATGCCGTTGAACTTGATGCCCGCGATGATGCGGTCCATTTCAGCGACGAGCTCTTCACCCTCAACCTGAATCCCGTTGATGCGTTGCAGGTCCTGATAACCGCCGTCGGCGGCTTGGATGGCGAGTTCCTTCATGCGGACGAGCATGCTCGTCAGTTGGTCCATCCCGCCTTCCATCACCTGCATCATCGAAACGGCGTTGGCGACGTTGCGGTTGGCGGCTTTGAACGCGGCGATCTGACCGCGCATCTGCTCGGAGATGAACAGCCCGGTCGCATCGTCGGCGGCTTTGTTGATTCGCAGACCGGACGACATGCGCTCAATCGACGTACGCATGTCCATCTCGGTGCGCGTCAGGTGACGCTGTGAGTTGATCGACAGGAGGTTTTGGTTGATCCGAAACATGAGATGATTTCCTCTCAGTGCTTACCGTAATGCGCGCGCCCACTCTCATGGGGAGACGGCGCGGGGGGTTTCATACAACGAAGCGTTGTGTTGTGTTTCCACTCGGAGCGAGGCTCGTCGTTGCCTTCCTCAAGCGCCCTTTTGCGCTGATGAGACGAGCCTCCGATTCGACGTTTCGCCTTCCCTTTTACCGTTCTCACATGGAGGCGCGCGACCGCCCTTATTAGTTATTGAAGCGCCGACAGCAGGTTCAGCACGTTCTGCGGCAGCAGGTTCGCCTGGTTCAACACCGACGTGCCCGCCTGCGCCAGAATCTGCGCGCGCACCAAGTTCGAGATTTCCATCGCCATGTCCGCGTCGCGGATGACCGAGTCCGCGTTGATCGTGTTTTCGACCAACATCTGACCCGTCTGCTGCGTGCGTTCGAGTCGGCTCTGGATCGCCCCCAACCGCGCCCGCTGCGAGATGACCGTGTCGATCCCGCTGGCGATCTGATTGAGGAAGTCCTGCATCGAGTTGACCGCGAGGAACTGACCCGCCGTGTCCGCGCGCGCCGTCGTTTGACCCGTGATCGCCGCGCCCAACGTCGTGATCGTCGCCGCGCCCGTGAACGACGAGCCGGACGCTGCCGTCAACACCGCCGTCGTGTTGTTCGTCACCGACGCGACGGTGAAGGTCGTCGCCGTGCCGTTGACGGTCATCGTGATGACATCGTTCGCTTGCAATTGGTTCGTGAACTTCGTCCCGACCCCCTGCAAGACGGTGCTGCCATTCGTGACGGTGAGTTGCCCCTCCAACCGCATGTTGAGGCTCGCTGTGTCGTTGTCGGTCACACCGTTGACGAAGAACTGACGCGCCGTCGCGCCCGTGCCGACCTGCACGAGATCGCCCGCCTTCAGTTCGGTCAGCAGCGCGCCCTGAGTCGCCGTCGTTGCTGTCAACGCGCCGCTTGCCGCAAGGTTGAAGCCCGCCGCCGCCGTCAGGTTCGTCGAGGTGTTGATGAACCCGATCTTCGACGCGAACTGGTCGAGAATCGTGTTCTTGTTGACGCGCGTCAGACCCAAGTTCACGCGGTCTGTCTGTGTCTCACCGACTTGGAAGGTCAACGACGTGTCGTTGTCCGGGAACAGCGTGATGCCGTTGAACGTGACGCCCGCGACAAGTCGGTCGAGTTCCGCGATCAGCTGATCGGCTTCCACCTGAATCCCGCGTTGACGTTGCTGATCCGAAAACGCGCCATCCGCCGCTTGGATGGCGAGTTCCTTCAAGCGGGTGAGGATGCCGGTCATCTGTTCGAGACCGCCTTCCATCACCTGCAAGAGCGTCGTCGCCTGACCCACGTTGCGGTTTGCTTGGCGCAACGTGGCGACTTGGCTGCGGAGCTGTTCGGAGATGAACATCGCCGCCGCGTCATCGCGCGCTTTGTTGATTCGCAGACCGGAGGACAATCGTTCCGTCGTGGTCGTGATCGTTTGTCCCGTTCGGTCCAAATGACGCATCGCCGTCAAGGCGGATACGTTGCTTGAGACTCGAAACATGAAAACGTCTCCTCGTTAAGTTGAGAAGGTTGTTGTGGAGTTGACGTAAAGTTGCGTCCCGCTCAGGAGCGCGACAGGTCCCTTGTGTGTGGAGTCCTTCGTTTTGTTCAATGCGGTCGATGCGCCGAACGCCCTCGCAAACGCGGCGACCACCCCCACTCCCGACTCCGTCTCTTTTGAAGACAATGACGGTGAAGGGTGGCGACACACGACGAGCGTGTCGCTCAACCTATGATTCCAAGTCCGCGGCGGACGAGAGCATTTGAAGGACTCGTCGAATCCGACACATCAATTTGATGATCCGGCGGTGTCTTTTATCGCGGCGTTACGGCGTCACCAACGCCATCGCCTGATGCGACAGCTGAGACGCCTGTACCGCGACCGCCTGTGTCGGCACGGACATGATTTGGCTCCGAGCGACGTTCAGAAGCGCGAACGCCTCCTCCGGGCTGCTCAGAGACGGGGACCGCTCTTCAACGCTCATCGCGCCTTCGATCCGGTCCAGCATGGTGTCGAGGCGTTCCTGGAACGC
>JAQBWJ010000042.1 GCA_027625215.1 Candidatus Poribacteria bacterium | reverse complement strand
CCGGACGCGGATGTCGTACTCTTCGCCCGCCTCGCGGTAGGTGGAGGCAATCGCGCCGCTGTAGTTCGTCCGCAACGCGCTGCCAACCTGAGCGACCGACAGTTTCAGTTCGCCGAGTTTGCGTCGATCCAACTGTACGGCGAGTTCCGGTTTGCCGGATTTGTGACTTGCCCGTACGTCGGCGGTTCCGGGCGTCTCTTTAGCGGCAAGCGTCACCGCGTCCGCGAGTTGAGAGAGCGGTTCCAGTTCGAGCCCGGTCACGTCGATGGTGATATCCGCCTGACCGCCGCCGCCGGAACCTTGCGACAGGTCGAACGTCAGTTGCGCGTCGGGGATCGTCCCGACGAGCGATTCGCGCAGGTCGGCAAGGATGACCGTTCCGTCTCGTTGGCGGTCTTCCTTCAGGTTGATGACGACCTGTCCGAACTCGACGCCCGTTGCGCCGCCGCCACCGCCGAGCGTCGTGTAAAGGTCGCGCGCTTCGGGAACTTTCGCGGCGATCTCTTCGATCCGTTCGAGCGCAAGGTTCGTCCGTTCGAGGCTTGTTCCGGCGGGCATCTCCAGCCCAACACGGACGAGCCCCTGATCGAAGGTCGGCACGAATTCGCTTCCAACGAACTTGAACAGGTAGATGCCTCCGGCAAACACGAGCGCTGTCATCCCCAACACAATGACTCGATGCGACAGCGACCACGCCAACGAGCCGCGATAACCGCGTTCAAGCAGCCCGTACATCGCGTCCCACGCGCGAAACGCGCCGCTGAACAGGCTCTTGCGTTTCGTTGCGGATGCGGGGCGAAGCAGTCGAGAGGCAAGCATCGGCGTCAGCGTGAACGACACCAACAGCGAGAACAGTGTCGCAAACACGACCGTCAACCCGAACTGTCTGAAGAACTGCCCCACCAACCCTGCCATGAACGCAATCGGGGTGAACACCATCACGTTCGTCATCGTCGCCGCGAGCACCGCGACGACCATCTCGTCCGTGCCGATTTCGGCGGCGTCCTTCGGGTCTTTGCCCTCCTGAACGTGCCGCGCGATGTTCTCCAACACGACAATCGCGTTGGCGACCAGCGTTCCAAGCGAGATACCTAGTCCCAGCAGCGACATGAGGTTCAAGGTGAAGCCCGCGAAGTCAAGCAGGATGAATGTCGCCACAATGGAGGTCGGCATCGCGATCGCCGCGATGATCGTCGCGCGGACGTTGTGGAGGAACAGGAACAGAATCACCGACGTCAGCCCGATCCCGACGACGATGCTGATGAGCACGTCGCGCACGGAGGAGCGGATGAACGTCGAGCCGTCGCTGATAATGTCGATGCTGATGTCGGACGGCAACGCGGCGCGCAACGCGGCGATCTCCTTGTTCAACCCGTCCGCCGTTTCGATGACGTTCGCGTCGCTGCGTTTTTGGATGGTCAGGCCAACGCTCGTGTTGCCGTTGAAGCGGGCGAGTTCGCGTTGATCTTTGAACGTGTCGCGGACGACGCCGATATCGGTGAGCGAAATCGTCTCGTTGCGACGGTTGATGAGATAGACTTCGTTCAGTTCCTCGACGGAGGTGAACTCGCCGACCATGCGGAGACCGTATTCGGCGTCTTTCTGGATGATCGTCCCCGCCGGGACGGACAGGTTCGCCGCCGCAATCGCGCCGACAACATCGGTGATCGAGAGGTCGTAGTCTTGCAGTTTTCGGTTGTTCAGCGCGACTTCGATCTCGCGCTCTTTGCCGCCGACGAGCGTCACACTGGAGACGCCGCCGACCCGCGCGAAGGCATCCTTGACCTGCGTGTCGGCGAGTTGAAAGAGCTCTTCGACCGGAC
This sequence comes from Candidatus Poribacteria bacterium, assembly GCA_027625215.1. GTDB lineage: Bacteria > Poribacteria > WGA-4E > JAQBWJ01. The sequence goes on along the minus strand of JAQBWJ010000042.1, from coordinate 7,362 downwards.
GCGCGCCGGACAGCGTCACGTCCATCACGGGCGTCGCTGCGATATCGAATTTGACAACGGACGGCGGCTCCGAGTCTTCCGGCAGGAGAAACCGGATCGCGTCCACCTTGTCTTTCACTTCAATTGCGGCGAGATCGACATCGACCCCCAACTCGAACTCGACCAAAACGACCGACACGCCCTCTTGAGAGGTCGCGTTGACCCGTTTGACATTGCTGATCGCCACGACCTCATCTTCGATCAGTTCGGTCAGTTGGCTCTGCACTTCGTTGGGACCCGCGCCCGGATAGAGCGTTGTCACGGTGATGACCGGAAACGCGACTTCGGGAAACAGTTCCGTCGTCAATCGCGTGTAGGAGAACAGACCCATCACGACGAACACGGACACGAGCATCGTCGTTAGGACAGGTTTACGTACCGCCAGTTTTGATAGAAACATCGTCCTTCTTCTTCCCCGTCGAGGGTGGTGTTGACGCGAGTCGTCGCCTTACTTGGAACCAAGCACGTTCACGGACGCGCCCGATTCCAACTCCGATAACCCGCGCACGACCACCTGTTCGCCTTCATTCAGACCCGCAGTGATTTTGATCGCGCTGCCGACGGAGTCGCCCAACGTGACCGACTTGCGGACGGCGCGTCCGTTTTCCACAACGAACACCGCGCCCTGTTGTCCCTGCGCGTCCACGACGGAACGACGCGGCACGCTCACGGCAGCCGTCTCGCCGCCAACCCCGATCCGCACCTCCGAGTACATACCCGGCAACACGTTCGCAGTCGGTTGCGTCAGTCGCGCCTTGACGGTCGCAGTGCGAGTCGTCGGATCAACAACGGGGCTGATGTAGACAACCGTCGCGGCGAGCCATTCGTTCGACCCGGCGACTTTCACCGACACGTCGGAACCCGATGTGACGTGCGCGAGCGACTTCTCGGACACATCCGCCGTCACGTAGAGCGCGGACACATCGATGATCTCGAACATGCCGACGCCGCCGGGCATCGCGGCGAACGCATAGTCGCCCGGGTCGACGTGGCGTTTCGAGACGATCCCGCCGAACGGGGCGACGACCGTCGCGTCGTCCAACCGCTTTTGCGCGAGTTCCAGCGCGACCTGCGCCGATTCGACCTGCGTACGCGCCAAACCGATCTCGATTTCCCACCCTTCGGTGTCCCACACCGTCTGCGCGACGCGGAGCAACGCTTCCGCTTGGGAGACGCGCGCTTGCGATTGGGCGATTTCGTCTTTCCAGGTGTGCGCGTCCGCTTGCACTTTCGCCAATCCCAACGTCGATTCCGCCTGCTGAATCTGCGCTTCGACGGCGTCGATATCTTCCTGTCGCGCGCCTGTTTTGATCAGTCGGGCTTGTTCCAGCGCGACCTCATGTTGCGCGTGGGCGACCTTGTACTGTGTCTGCGAGGCTTCATACGCCTGCTTCGTGATAACGCCCTCTTCGTAGAGGTCGGTCATCCGTTGCAGGTTCGTCGCGGCGTTTTCGAGGCTCGCTTCAGCCTGATTCACCTGCGCCTGCACTTGGCGGCGTTCCTCATCGCGCGCGCCGTTGACAATCTTCCGGAGGTTCGAGCGCAACGCGGTGAGTCCCGCCTCCGCCTGTTCGATTTGCGATTCCACGCGAACGTTCGCCAACGCCTCCACCTGTCGCAGCGCGGCGGCGGCGGACTGCACGCCTGTTTGCGCTTGTACGAGGTTGGATTCCGCGCTCACTTTGGCGATGGTTTCCGCCTGAACGAGCCGTATGGACGCCGCGCGCACCTGCGTTTCCGCCTGACGAACGTTGAGGGCGAGCGTGGCGCGTTCATCGACGGTGGCGAGTACTTGCCCCTTTTTGACGCGGTCACCAACGTCAACCCGCACGTCGTCGATCTGTCCCGGAACTTTTGCGTAGACGGCGACGTCGGCGCGAGATTGAATTTCGCCGGTGAAGGTGAGTTGACGCACCGATTCATCGCGCCGCGCCGCTTCGACTTCGACCGCGACGGTTTGCGCGTTGGCGGATTGAAGGTCGGCGTTCTGATAGCCGAACGCCGCCGCGCAGACGAGAATGCTGTAGAGAGAACGTTTCGTACGCATCGTGTTTGATGCCCTTTCGCATTCGATCAAGTTAATGGTGACTGACGGGTCATTCGTGGTTGAGCATCCCTTCGAGGAAGATCGTTTCGACGACCTGCCCCTTCGTTGCCAAATCGGTGAACGGGTCAAGCGCCTGCATGAAGACGCAGTTGCGGATCATCGCATCGAGCGTCATCGCGGCGTCGCGCGCGGGGACGTTTCGGAACGCGCCTTCGGACTGACCGCGTTCAATCGCGCTGGTCGTCAAGTTGATCGTTTGGAGCATCGCGGGCAGCCAGCGTTGGCGGATATCCGACAGCGACTGCGATTCGCCCAGATGGAAGTTGCCGAGTTGAACGAACAGCATCCGCACGAATTCAATGTTTGCCACGAAGAAATCGAGTTGGGCGTGGACGATCCTGCGTATCGCGTCCGCCGCGTCGGAGCCGCTCTCAGAGGCGGCGCGGGTGATCTCCGCCAACTGCGACAACTTTCGTTCGGCGGCGGAGAGAAAGAGGTCTTCTTTGCTGGCGAAGTAGAGGTAGATCGTCCCTTTTCCGACACCGACCACTTCCGCGATGTCGTCCATCGTCGCTTCGTGGTAATGCTTCCGACCGAACGCGCGTTCCGCCCCGTCCAAAATCTCTTCGCGTCGGTCGGTTTTCTGGGGATTGCTTGATTTGTTGCGTACCATCTTTTCCGCTTTCGTAAAACGCACCACGTTCGCTCTGACATCGAAATGAAACCAACTGATTAGTATTTACCAGCAGCTCCCTAATATACTCGGAATCAGGAGACTCTACTTATAATACTGACCAGTCAGTCATAAACCAACCTCGATTGGTCTTTTTCTTTGAGCCGCGAGAGCACGTCGAGCCGTACGTCTCACGACGATATCCCTGTGAGACGTGGAACATCGTGTACGAGCGTGTCTAAGGGAGGGTCTCGGTGTTGGTTCGCAGCCACCAACAGGCGGACGCCGCGCAAGAGAGCAAAAAGGGGGAAGAGTTGAATGAGGGATTGTTGAGGATCATCACCCGACCGTTGCGATTTCCGGTCGATTTCCCTTACAACGGTAGGCGAACCGCATTCCCCTCGCCCCCGCATCCTTACGGAAAGAGTCTATCTGTGTCTCACGCACTTGGAATCGTCGCGCGTCTCGCCGTCGGAATCGCCGCCCGCGCGGATGGGCTGCCCAAAGAACCGCTGTCGATTGTCTGTCCGCGTCTGCCCGCTTCCGTTCCCCTGCCCGTGATCGACGGCGACCTGAGCGACCCCGCGTGGAGCCACGCCGTTCACGCGCCGTTGCTCAATACGGCGACGACGCAGTCGCCCGTCCTGCCGACGCGCCTGTCGCTGCTGTGGGACGACGCGAACCTGTACGCCGCGTTCGACTGCGCGGACGACGGCAACGTGAACGCCACGATGACGCAACACGACGCGAACCTGTGGGAGGAAGAGGTCGTCGAGCTGTTCATCGACACGGACGGCAATCTCCGCACCTACTACGAGTTTCAGGTGAACCCGCTGAACACGTTTTTCGACGCCTACCTCATCAACAGCGGATCAAAACGCTGGCTCCTGCGCGATCTCGACCTTGACGAGATCGAACACGCCGTTGCGACGCATGAAAAGGGCTGGCGCGTCGAGATGAAAATGCCGTTCGAGGAGTTCGGGGAGTGTCCGCGCATCCCTCCAGTCGTCGGCGACAAATGGCGCGTCAACTTCTATCGAATCGACCGGAACGACCCGAAGCGTCCCGAACTGACATCGTGGTCGCCGACGTGGAACCGCAATTATCACCGGACGGAAGCGTTCGGAACGCTGGTGTTCGGCGACTAGGCGCTTGCTCGTACAGTCTGGCGATTGTCCGGTGGCGGCGCAAACGGGACGACGCTATTCGTAACGCAGCGCATCCACCGGAGACAGCCGAGACGCTCGATGCGCCGGGTATATCCCGAAAAGTACGCCGATGACGAGCGAGACGAGCGCGGAAATACCGCTCGCTTTCCAAGAGATGACCGAGGGCCAAATCACATCCTTGAACATCTCCTGAACGACTTTGCTGATGAACGACGAGTGCAGGAAGGCGGTAATGCCCATCGCCATGCCGTGACCTATCGCCACCCCGACCAACACCCCGACCAACCCGCCCATCAACCCGATGAGCGCGGCTTCCACCAGGAACTGCACAAGGATGTCCGACCGAGTCGCGCCGACCGCTTTCCTGAGTCCGATTTCCGGCGTGCGCTCCGAGACGGAGACGAGCATCAGGTTCATGATCCCGACGGCGCCCACCATCAACGTGATTCCCGCGATGCACACCAAAACCGATGTCAGGATGGCGGCGGTCTTCTTCGTTTCTCGGACGCTGCGCGTCGGCGTCCAGAAGTCGAACATCCAGTCTTGACCGTCGTGGGTGTAGCGCAACACCCGTCTGATCTCCGCCCCCGCTTGATCGACAACCTCGAATGAGTGAGCCTGCGCCCGGATCACGTCGATATGACTCGTTCCGGTGAAACGCTGTTGCATCGTGGTAAGCGGCAGAAACGTGCGCCGTCCGTAGCCCTGAATCCCGAACGTGTCGCTTCGCTCATCCATCACCCCGATGATCCGAAATCGCTCGTTGCCAAGCACGATCTCTTTGTCCACGACGTTTCCGCGCCCGTAGAGCCTCGTCCACAGTTCGGTTCCAATCACGCACACTTTCGAGCCTCTATCGAGATCGTCTTGGGTGATGAATCGCCCGGCTTGAACGCGCCACGCATAGGCATCCGTGTAGACGGGCGAGACGCCGATCATCTCCGAAATCGTCAACACGCCGTCGGCGGACGCCCATGTCGTTCGCGCGTCCGTTTCGGGCGACACGGATTTCACATTGGGACAGTAGCGCTCAATCGCCGCGAGGTCGTCCATCGTCAGCCGGGTCGTTGCCGGGTCCCACGTCTGAGATTCAACCCAGTCGCCCAACCGCACTTTGACGATGTTGAGTTCCCCCGCGCGCTCCATCTCGCCGAGAATGAACACGCGCAACCCGTCGCCGACCGCGAGAATCCCGATAATCATCGAGACGCCGATGCCCGTGCCGATCACGCCCAAAAACGTCCGTAGTTTGTGGCGTCGGAACGTGTCGATGCTGAGACCGACCCCAATGAATCGCGGCATCGTTTCAACGCCTCCGCAACGCTTCGACGGGCGGCAACAGCGCCGCTTTGCTCGCCGGATAGATGCCGAAAAACAACCCGACACACGCGCACGCGCCAATGGCGAAAACGACGCTCGGCACGGACACGAGCGGCAACCACGGCTGCGGCGGGTCCGCTATCGTATTCATGAACCACGCGACGCCCCGCGTGATGCCGATCGCAACCCCGATTCCGCCCGACGCCCCCAGCAGACTCAACACGACCGACTCGACAAGGAACTGGAACAGGATGTCCAACCGCCGCGCGCCGACCGCCTTTCTCAGCCCCACCTCGTAGGTGCGTTCGTTCACTGAGGCGAGCATCACGTTCATGATGCCGATCCCGCCGACCAGCAACGAAGTTGCCGCGAGTCCGCCGATTGCCAATTGCAGTACGAAGATCATCTTGTTGACGTATTTCAGAATGTCTTTGAGCGACCAAGTGCGGAAGAAATCTTCGCCGCCGTGCCGTTGGGAGAGGATGGCGGTTGCCCGACTGCGCGCCGCATCCACCGTGTCGATGCCGGTCGTTTTGACCCAAAGTTGATCGACGCGGTCGCTTCCGGTGAGATACTCCTGCGTTGTCGTGATCGGCACGATGATCCGCTTGTCGTTGTCCTCGTCCTTCTCGTCGAGAATCCCGGCGACGACGTAACGGCTCTCGTCCAGCCGTATCTCCTTACCGATGGGATCGACGTTCGACTGGAACAGATAACGCGCGACGTTGATCCCAAGAACCACGATCTTCGCCTCGCTGTCGGCGTCGCTGTACCGCATGGTGCGACCGACGCGGGTAAACCACTTCATGCCGGGCGAGAACGCGGGCGACGTGCCCATCACGCGGACATGTCGCCCCGCGTAGCCGACGGACGCGCGCACCTCATGTTCCACCTGCGGAATCGCGTGCGTGACGAACTCGCATTCGTTCTCCAGCGCGAGCGCGTCGCCGTACGTCAGGTATTCGTCGCTCGTGTTGATCGTCAGTTTGCCGTCGTCGAAAAAGAAGGGCGGTCGGAAGACGCCGAACATATTCGCGCCGCCCACCAGACTGTCCAGCTGCGCGATGAGCATCCCTTTCGCGCTCTCGGCAATCGACACGATCCCGACGATCCCACCGACACCCATGACGATCCCCAACATCGTCAGAAACGAACGCACCCGATGCGCCATGATGATCCGCACGCCGGTGCGCGCGGCTTCAACGACAGACGTATGCAGACCGACGTGTCGCATCATTCGTCCCGTCATTCGTCCCAATTGAACAGGTCGCGCCGACTGAGTTCGGGCGTCCGCACACGGTCTCCCGCCGACAGCCCGTTCAGAATCTCGATGCTGTGGTCGTTGCGTTCGCCGATGGTGAGCCGCGCCTCTTCCGTTTCGATGAGGGCGGGATCGTCGGGCGGTGTCTCCGCGCCGACCAACCGAAGCGCGTACGGGTCGCGTTCCTTGCGAATGTCGCACATGATGTTGGGGAACGTCTCGCCGCCAAGCAGCGACAGCGTCATCGGCGATGTGGGTCCCCATTGGAGATCGTTCGGATTGTCGTCCACGACGATCCGCACTTCTTTCCTGATCTCCTGATCGAAGTGATAATCGGTGTCGTACACCTGATCCACCACTGCGTGGAACCGCCTCATGTCATCGGGAAAACTGACATCGAGGCGCGCGCCAACAACGAAGCGGTCTACCTGTTGTTCGGGAACGAAGGCGTGGACGGTCGTCACATCCTTCTCAATGAGCGCGGAGATGGGCATCTGTAGAACGCCCTCTCGCTCGGCGACGATGATGTCCACGTCGGCGGTCATCTGCGGGCGCAGTTCCGACGCGGCGTTTTCCAACAACACGGCGACCTCGAAACTGCGGATGTTGTCCCGAAGCGTCGCCGTGGGCGCGATCTTCCACACCTTGCCCTCGAATCGGCGGTCGCGGTAGGCGCTGACGTTGATATCGGCGCGCATCCCGATCTGTACTTTCCTGATTTCGATCTCGTTCACATAGGTGCGGGCGACGAGTTTCGACAAGTCGGAGACTTTCATGACGGGACCTCCGCCTCCCCATTCCGACCTGCCCGACTGAACCGCTTGCCCGACCTCAATCTGCGACGCGGTGATCG